>JBGVJO010000209.1:0-3399 GCA_045129535.1 Eubacteriales bacterium | reverse complement strand
ATAGCTGTTTTTCAGCGAAAAGCAATTATCAATTCCTTGTTAATGAAGTAAATGATTGATTGAGTCGCTTCTTGGCAAAGATCCCCTCACTTCCCCTACAAAATTTTCTGCAGGATCTTCTCCCATCTCTTGCAAAAAGGTGCCAATTGTGCTATACTGTATCCATCCATATTCAATTTAGTGGGAGTGTTTGTCCTATGAGCATCAAAATCGGCATTTACGGGTACGGAAATCTGGGTCGAGGCGTGGAGTGCGCCATCCGCCAGAATCCGGATATGGAATTGGTAGCGGTATTCACCCGCCGGGATCCCTCGGGCGTGAAAACTGCCTTTGGAGACGCGCGCGTTCTGCACGTAGATGCGGCCAAGGATATGGTGCATGACATCGACGTGATGATCCTGTGCGGCGGCAGTGCCACCGATCTGCCCACACAGACTCCCGAGATAGCCTCCCTGTTCCACGTGGTGGACAGCTTTGACACCCACGCGCGGATTCCCCAGCATTTTGATGCGGTAGACGCAGCGGCCAAGGCCTCCGGCAAGGTGGCCGTCATCTCCGCCGGATGGGATCCGGGTATGTTTTCTTTGAACCGTCTATACGCCGGGGCCATCCTTCCCGAGGGCAAGGATTACACGTTCTGGGGCAAGGGCGTCAGCCAGGGACACTCTGACGCGATCCGCCGTGTGCCGGGTGTGAAGAACGGCAAGCAGTACACCATCCCCGTAGAGGCAGCACTGGAAGCCGTGCGCAGCGGTTCCGGTCCGGATTTGACCACCCGGGAGAAGCACACAAGAGAATGCTTTGTGGTGGCCGAGGAGGGTGCGGACAAAGCGGAAATCGAGCGGCAGATCAAGGAAATGCCCAACTATTTTGCGGACTACGACACCACCGTCCACTTCATCACGGAAGAAGAGCTGATCCGGGATCACAGCGGCATCCCCCACGGCGGATTCGTGATCCGCACCGGCAAGACCGGCGCACAGGGAGAGCACACCCATATCATTGAATATAGCCTGAAACTGGATTCCAACCCGGAATTTACGGGATCTGTGCTGACGGCCTGCGCCCGTGCGGCCTACCGTATGGCGGCCAAAGGGGATTGTGGATGCAAGACCGTATTCGACATCCCGCCGGCCTGCCTCAGCCCGCTGAGCGAGGAAGAATTGCGGCGCACACTTCTGTAAGAAATACTCACCGCCTGTCGGCTATCGGCAGGCGGTTTTCTGTTGACAACGCGTAATTTTTGTTGTACTATGAGTACAGAACACACCCGAAGGGAGATCGTCATGAAACGGTTTATTCTTATGTTTGCTCTTTTGCTGCTCCTCACCGCCTGCGGGCAAAATCCCGCCGACAAAATCACCCTTCCCGTGGATGCGGACGGTGCTTACACGGGATTTGCGGACATTCCCTCTGATCTCACCTCGGCGGATGCAGTAAAGCAAGGCTGGTACGTGATCGAGGAAGGCGCCCTGCTCTCGGGCACGGAGGCCTGGAAGGAGTTTCTTGCCACATCCGAGGAGGGGGACGACGCGTTCCTTCGGGTAGCCCACTTTATCGGTGAGGAATTTTTCTATACCGATCTGTATCACGTCGACGAAACGTACTACTTCTGTTTGAACAACAACGGAGATATAACGCCCCTGGGGAAATACACCTATCTGCGGGCGCTGACGGATCTGTGGGGTAACCCCCTGAGGGAACACACGTTGTACGTTCTGACAGACAGTCTGGAATTGACCCATCACGACGTGACGTGGTCACATTTGTCCAGTTCCATTTACAACGTGACGGATATCCCCTTCTACTGGCTGGGATTTACCACCTATCTGAATGAATAAGCCTGTAAAATAAGGATATTTTCCCCGCACGCCTTGACAAAAGGCGTGCGTCGTGGTACAATCAATGTAATTGTAATACTCCCAAAGGCAAGGATGGGAAGGAGTACCCTTCACGACAGTCCAAAGAGAGCGGCAGGTGCTGGAAATGCCGTGGCAGGTCGAAGGTGAAGTAGTCCCGGAGCCGCAGTCCGAGTGACAGATTTTTCTGCATGAGGCGCTGACGTATTCCCACGTTACGGGATAACGGATCTTTGGTCCGTGAGTGAAACATCGGGTGGTACCGCGCCTTACGCGCCCTGATCCAGTTTAGGATCAGGCGCTTTTTATTTGGGATTATACATCAACACAACTATTCTATACAGGAGACTATCATGAGACAAGAATTGCCGAAGACTTATGACCCGGCGTCCTTTGAGGAGCGAATTTACTCCTCCTGGTGTGAGGAAAAACGCTTCACGCCCACAATCGACAAATCCAAGCCCCATTATTCCATCGTTATGCCCCCGCCGAACATCACGGGCCAGCTGCACATGGGCCACGCCCTGGACAACACCCTGCAGGACATTCTGACCCGCTACAAGCGGATGAGCGGCTTCTGCACTCTGTGGCTGCCCGGCACCGACCATGCATCCATCGCCACCGAGGCGAAGATCGTGGAGGCTATGCGTAAAGAGGGCATCACCAAGGACGATATCGGCCGTGAGGGCTTCCTTGAACGTGCCTGGGACTGGCGTGCCAAGTACGGCGGACGCATCATTGAGCAGCTGAAGAAGCTGGGTTCCTCCTGCGACTGGAGTCGTGAACGCTTCACCCTGGACGAGGGTTGCTCCGAGGCAGTACAGGACGTATTCCTTCGTCTGTACAAGAAGGGCCTGATCTACCGCGGTAACCGTATGGTCAACTGGTGCACCACCTGTATGACCTCCATCTCCGACGCGGAGGTTGAGTACGAGGATCACAGCGGTAACTTCTATCACCTGCTCTACCCCGTTAAGGAAACGGGCGAGATGCTGGAGCTGGCTACCACCCGTCCCGAGACCATGCTGGGCGATACCGCCGTTGCCATCAACGCAGAGGATCCCCGCTACGCCCATCTCCACGGATGCCACGTTCTGCTTCCTCTGATCAACAAAGAGATTCCCATCGTATGCGACGAGCATGCCGATATGACCAAGGGTACCGGTGTGGTTAAGATCACCCCCGCCCACGACCCCAACGACTACGAGGTTGGTCAGCGCCACGATCTGCCCCTGGTTCGCGTATTCACCTACGACGGAAAGATGACCGGCGCCGCCGATAAGGCTGCCTGGGAGGAATCCGTTGCCCGCGGCACCGCCGCTGTGAACGAGCCCGAGGTTCTGGACTGCGGCAAGTACGCCGGTATGACAACCACCGACGCCCGTAAGGTGATCCTGGAGGATCTGAAGGCGGCCGGTCTGCTCAAGGAGATCGAGCCTCTGTCCCACAACGTGGGCACCTGCTACCGCTGCCACCACGTAATCGAGCCTATGGTATCCAAGCAGTGGTTCGTTAAGATGGAAGAACTGGCGAAGCCCGC
>JBGVJO010000208.1:0-7322 GCA_045129535.1 Eubacteriales bacterium | reverse complement strand
TCTGTCCCACAACGTGGGCACCTGCTACCGCTGCCATCACGTGATTGAGCCCATGGTATCCAAGCAGTGGTTCGTTAAGATGGAAGAACTGGCGAAGCCCGCTATCGAGGCAGTTCGCGACGGTCGGATCAAGTTCGTACCCGAGCGCTTCTCCAAGAACTATTTCCACTGGATGGAAAACATCCGCGACTGGTGTATCTCCCGTCAGCTGTGGTGGGGTCATCGGATTCCCGCTTACTACTGCGACGAGTGCGGCGAGATGGTGGTTGCCGGTGCGGCTCGCGTTGCCTGCCCCAAGTGCGGCGCTCATATGACACAGGATCCCGACACTCTGGACACCTGGTTCTCCTCCGCTCTGTGGCCCTTCTCCACCATGGGTTGGCCCCATGACACCGAGGATCTGAAGTACTTCTATCCCACCAACACCCTGGTTACCGGCTACGATATCA
Source organism: Eubacteriales bacterium (assembly GCA_045129535.1). Classification (GTDB taxonomy): domain Bacteria; phylum Bacillota; class Clostridia; order Oscillospirales; family CAG-272; genus SIG701. Next base: position 6,873 of record JBGVJO010000208.1, on the reverse strand, counting down.
TCACCTTCTGGGTTTCCCGTATGATCTTCTCCGCTTTGGAGTACACCGGTGAGATCCCCTTCGACACCGTTCTGATCCACGGCCTGGTTCGCGACGCACAGGGCCGCAAGATGTCCAAATCCCTGGGCAACGGTATCGATCCTCTGGAAATCATCGAGAAGTACGGCGCCGACGCCCTCCGCTTCGCTCTGGCAACGGGCAACAGCCCCGGAAACGACATGCGTTTCTCTGACGAGAAAATCGAGGCCGCCCGCAACTTCGCCAACAAGCTGTGGAACGCCGCCCGCTTCGTTATGATGAATCTGGAGATCGAGCAGATCGAATTGCCGCCCGTCGACCGTCTGGCCGCCGAGGACAAGTGGATCCTGGCCCGCCTGAACGAGACGATTGCCTCCGTTCGCTCCAATCTGGACAATTACGAGATCGGCATCGCCCTCGGCGCTCTGTACGATTTCGTTTGGGACGTATACTGCGACTGGTATATCGAGCTGTCCAAGGCATCCGTTGCCATGAAGGGCACCGAGCGTTCTCTGGACGCCCAGAACGTACTGGCGTATGTGCTGTGCAAGATCCTCGCTCTGCTCCATCCCTTCATGCCCTTCATCACCGAGGAAATCTACCGCAATCTGCCCGGCACCACGGACAGCATCATGGCGGAGGAATATCCCACCGTATCCGATGCCTTCCGCTTCCCCGAGGACGAGATCAAGATCGCCCGCGTGATCGATGCCATCACCGCCATCCGTGCCCGCCGCTCCGAGATGAACGTTCCTCCGTCCCGCAAGGCGCAGGTATTCATCGTAACCAAGTATCCGGATTCCTTCGCCGAATCCACCCACGCCTTCTTCACCCGTATGGCATCCGCTGCGGCCGTTTCCGTTGTGGACAGCTATGCCGATGAGGGTGCGGTACAGATCATCACCGACGCGGCGACGATCTATATTCCCCTGGCCGATATGGTGGACTTTGAGACGGAGCGCAAGAGACTGAATGCGGAACTGACCTCCATGGAGAACGAGATCAAGCGTGCCGAATCCAAGCTGGCCAACGAGAGCTTTGTTGCCCGTGCACCCCAGCAGGTGGTAGACGCAGAAAAGGCCAAGCTGGAGAAATACAAGGCCCAGCGCGACGGTATCCTGGATGCACTGAAAGCGATCGAAGGAAAATAAGACAATAACAAAACTTTCATAGGAAAGTTAACCCCCGACAGATTTTTCGTCTGTCGGGGGTTTTGCATACACAATGTATTTTGTCAAATGCTGAACTTAAAAGGATTATCAATATTTTCAGGGCCAAACGTTTTTACCGCCATTTTGTACATCGCCTTGGCATGAATTCTGTCATGCCATAGGAAACGGCGCATCATTTTTCGTAAAGACCATGCCTCCCCGTAACTCCCTTCAACAACTGCATTGTCCAGATACCCTTTTGTTTGTTCTAAATATTCAAATCCTTTCGCTCGGCATTCAAGAATTGTACCAGCGTTATCAATATCAATGCCTATCTCTCCAAAATAGTATGAATTTACATTCTTCGTATGCTCATACATCTCCTGCGCTGTTCTCGGAACATCACCATAAAACGTCTTTCTTGGAAGATTGCAGCTTTTTCCTTTATCAGGAACAGATTGAAATAAACCATAAAAATCTTTTGCCGATTTCAGCACAAGACTTTTAAGTTCATCATATTCGTCTTTTGACAAGGGGAGTTTTTCGGACTCAAATATGATATCCGAATCTGCATCGGCGATTTGTAAATCGCTACATTTTTCCTGGATGATCTCTATTTTTTCATCTTGAGAAAAAGATTGATTTCTCCAAAGAGTATATGCCAATATTTCTGCTTGCATTTTACCCATAGCAACTTCAAGGCTTTCACCTCGAGTATAAGCACCTATACAATCTTCAGAATATAGCAATGTGTCGTTACCATTATGCTCCCATATACATTTCATATTCCTGTCTCCTAAATGTTAACGATTGATTCTTTTATCGCCGGTTTCGCCTTTGTTTCACAAAGGCATTCGGGCAAAGCCATGCCCTTATTCATCAGAGAATAATCTGTCATGATACCAGCATGCCGGATTTTCGTGTATGTATTTGCATATTTCGTAGTAGTCATCCCGATTACGGACGATATGGTCGAAAAAGGATCGCTGAAAAATCTTCTCCCCCGCCGAACCTTGTAATGCATTGATTTCCTTTGTGATTTGATATTTCAGCCAACCAATTACCGTATCCACCGTAGGGGAGGGGTCTCCCCTCCCGCCATCTTTTGCAATAGACAACAATACATGGATATGGTTTGGCATAATGACATACCGATCTACAGATACTTCCGGATATTTTTCGGGTATCTTTTGAATCCAACTTTCTGCGATTTTCCCGTAAGGCGATAACCTCGGGAGGGGAGACCCCTCCCCTACAATCATCGAGAGAATGTTTTTCCTATTTTGAGTACATATCATTAAAAAATACGCACCTGTGCTACTGTAGTCAAACCCCTTTAATCGAGGATCTTTCCTTTTCGGCAAATCTTTTTCGTTTCCCATGGTCATCACCTACCCCATTATAACGCAAACGGCAGAGAAAACGATATCCCCTGCCGAAATTTGCAAGCATCTTTTCAAAAAAGGACGTGTCCGTTCCTTTTTTATTTATCCGTATCCACACCCAACAATTTTTCGCAGAAGCGCAGGCGGGACAGATCGGGGTCGCTATTGAGGATGGTGATTGTTCCTCGCCGGGTGTCCTCATTCAGCCAGCCGCGCTTTTCCAGCTGCCGTTTGGTTTCTTTGGCCGTTCCCTCTCCGCCGTCGAAACACGCTTTGGCGTCACTTACCCGCAAAATCGCGGCTTTCGCAAAGGGATAGTGGGTACATCCCAGCACCACGGCATCCGCCGGCGTATCCAAAAACGCCGCCAGCTCGGAACGGAGATATTTCTCCACCTCCGGTCCGTCCAAAAGGCCGCCCTCGATCATTCTCGCCAGTTTGGCACAAGGGGCCGGCAGAATCTCTGCCTGATCCGCGTAGGCGGTCATCAGCCGCTGAAAGCCGGGGGAGGACAGGGTGACCGGCGTGGCCATGACCAGAATCCGTCCGCCTGGGCAAGCGCTCACGGCCGGCTTAATGGCAGGCTCCATACCGATCAGGGGGATCTCTTTATACTTCTCGCGCAGATACTGAATCGCCGCGCCGGTGGCCGTATTGCAGGCAATCACGATGGCTTTGGCGCCGCGGGCAATCAGCTCAGCCACGTGGGCGTCCGTCAGGGAGCGCACCTCATCGGGTGTCCGTGCGCCGTAGGGAGCATTGGCCGAATCGCCGTAGTACACAAAGGACTCCCCGGGCATCTGTTTCATCAGCTCTCTCAGGACACTGATGCCGCCCACACCGGAATCGAACACGCCGATAGGACGCTGTCTGTATTCGTATTCCACTGCGATCCCTCCTTCTGTCTTTGTATGTACATTCTACCACAAAATCCCGTGGGATGCAAGTATATTTCCCATCCCCGGGATATGTAAACAAACGGTAAAAACGCCCGCTCCTATTGTTTTTGGAGGCAAAATATGATATAGTATTGGGTGGAATGATAAAATTAGGATATATATGTACAGAAAGGCTGCACATTGTTATGCATACAAAAATCACGTCCCGCACCGCCGGCATACGCCGCGCTGTCTGCCTTGTTTTGACTGCGGTTTTGCTTCTTGTTCCTTTTGTGAATGCCGCTGTTTACGAAGCAGATGCAGTGGTCACCATCACCAAATCCATCAATCTGACCAATCCCCGCATGAACATGACGGGAGCGGGCTACGCCTGGATGAATCTGGACAAGACGCTGACGCTGGATGGCTTATACATCGACACCAGCGATGAATACGGCATGCGCATCCCCGACGGCGCCACCGTCATCCTGAAGGGCAACAATTACATCCGTGCCGCCTCCTACGCTATGGGCATCCCCGGCAACGTAACCTTCAAGGGCAACGGCACGCTGACCCTGGTGGGCGGCGATGCGGGGCTATACTTCTATTCCACCGACGACACCACCATCGCCCGCATTATGGGCGGCAATTTCAAGATCACCGCGGGCGGCGTGGGCATCCGAAGCGAGTACACCACCCTCTCCGTCACCAAGGGCACCTTCGATATTGACGTCCCTGCCAAGGACGGCTTGGCCATTCTGGGCCGCACTCTGAAGCTGCACGGCGGCAAATTCACCGCACAAGGCCCCATCACCGCCTCTCAAAACTTGGAGATTCGCGCAGCGAACCTGTCCGTGGCAGCGGATCGGGCAGCACTGAGTGCCAATCGGAAGCTGACGCTGAAGGACGTTTCCCTCTCCGTTGGCGACACAGCCGACGACTTGCGCAAAGCAGACAGCTACAACGGCGAGAATTGCATCCGCGTGAAATCCGCAGCCAATCTGCTGGGTGAAAGCGTACTGTTCGGCGAAACCGTCCCCATGTTTGCCGATATTCTCGTGATCGTCGCTTTGGCCGCCCTGGTGGCCGCCGGCATCGGTCTCCCTCTGCTTCGTGCTCACAGAAGATCCAAGCGGGCATTGGCTGCCGCCGCGGAAGCGGAAAAGAAATAATCCCCCATGAATACGCCAACACAACAACGCCCCCGTCCCAACGCACCGCAAAGGCGCCGTCCCACCCCCGAGGAGATCGCCCGGCATCAACAGCGGCTCCAGCGCCGCCGTGTCGTGGGATTCCTACTGTTTTCTCTGCTTTTGTTCTGCATTTGTATGCTGGGGCGGGCAATCCATCACGCATCGACGGTTCCCGTCGATACCGAAACGGACGTCATTGCGCTGGGTGACAGAAACACGCTGATGCCGGAAGAAACGACTTCCGTATTGCCCGAGGAAGCACCGGCACCGGTTGTTATTCCGCAGATACAGCGCCCTGTGGCGGATGCGGCCACCCTATCCCTGGGCGATGCCGTTGACAGTCAATACGCCGTTCTTATCACGGCGGACACCTCCGCCATCATTGCACAAAAGAGCGCAAACGCCCGGATTCATCCCGCATCGCTTACCAAAATTATGTCGCTGATCGTGGCCTACGAGGCCATAGACGATCTCACGGAAGCCTTCACCGTCACCAGCAATATCATCGATCCTCTCTACCTGGCGGAAGCCACGCTGGCCGGATTTTCCCCCGGTGAGGTGGTAACGGTGCAGGATCTGTTATACGGTATGATCCTGCCATCCGGCGCGGAGGCCTCCGTATCCCTTGCCATCCATACGGCAGGCAGCGAGGAAGCCTTTGTTAAGCGAATGAATGACAAAGCCAAGGAAATGGGGCTGAGGAATACCCATTTCACCAACTGCAGCGGTCTGCACGATGGGGATCACTACTCCACCTGCACCGAAATGGCGATGATTCTGGCCTACGCCATGCAGTACCCGTTATGCCGGGAGATTCTTTCCACTTATCAGTACACGACCACACCAACGGAAAAGCATCCGGAGGGTGTGCTCCTTACCTCTACCATGTTTTCCCGCGTATACGGCGATGAGCCCGAGGGTGCCACTATCGTGGCAGGAAAAACCGGATACACCCACCAGGCCCACCACTGCCTGGCCAGCTACGGCCAGCGGGATCGGGATGGCGCGGGATTTATCCTGGTTACCGTGGATGCGTCCGGCAAATTTGAGCCCATCTTCGATGCGATCCACGTCTACTCCGAATACATACATAAATAAAAAAACTCCATCCCAAAGGATGGAGTTTTTTATGCAAGAGAATTAGTTCTCTTTCTTCTTCAGAACAACAGCACCGGCGGCTGCAGCGGCGATAGCTTCTACGGGAACGATTACGAAATCGAAGGTAGCAGGAGCTTCGGGTTCAACGGTGGGCTCGGTTACAACAGGCTCGGTTACAACAGGCTCAGTCTCAACAGGCTCAGTTGCAGCGGGCTCGGTCTCAACAGGCTCGGTTTCAACGGGCTCGGTTTCAACGGGCTCGGTTGCAGCAGGCTCGGTTTCAACGGGCTCAGTGGCAACGGGCTCAGTGGCAACGGGCTCGGTTACGGCAGCGCGAGCATGAATCTCCAGATAATCGATGTCACCGTAGAAGTTTGCAAACGTTTCGACACCAAAGCGACCGAACAGACGGGTCAAAGTGATGGTGTATTCCTGATCGGTGGATGCAGAGCCAACTTCTTCCCACTCGCCGTCATTCAGAAATTCAACAGTAACAGTCATGTCCTCAGCGATGTAGGTAATGCGCCAGGTGTTCATCTCATATGCAGCATCCAGGTAATCGCCGAAGCTAATACCTTTGTTGGTGCTATCAACGAAGATGGGAGATTCCAAACCATCGGGAATGATGCGGATGGGATTGCTCCACTGACCAACGCCGGCTGCCAAGTAGATCAGGGATCCCTTTGTGTCAGCACCGAGCAGGATGGAATAGTCAGACAGTGCTGCGCGGAATTCTACGGACCAATCGTGTGCGTCGTCCAGCACAATGGGGGTGGAAAAATCGTAGTCAACAGCGTGACCGAGGATGCTCATAACGCCATTGTTGAACTCAACCACATCTGCATTGTTGGTAGACTGATCGTTTTCGATCAAAGAAACCAGACCGTTTTTCTCATTCAGATCGTTAAAATCCCAACGGAGGGAAACGTCCTTGAGATCGTCTGCTGCGGAAACTGCAAAGGTCATGGGAACAATCAGAAGAGCGCAGAGAGCAAGTGCAATAATCTTCTTCATTGTGTTGTTTTCCTTTCAATAAATAAATAAATAAATTGCGGGAGAAATGCGGCATCCCACTCACGGGAAACATCCGATACAATGAAATCCACGTTACTCCCCCTAAGATGCTATACACATTGTACCATAGTGCCTG
>JBGVJO010000207.1:0-7055 GCA_045129535.1 Eubacteriales bacterium | reverse complement strand
GCCAACTCCGACGCGGCACTCTGCAGGGAGCTGATATATCCGTGCAGTCCGTCCGCATCCAGGCGGAAGCCGTTTTCCTCCATATCCGCAAGCACCTCGGAGAGAGGAATTTCCATATCCGACAGCAGCTCGGACATGCCGTTTTCCGCTATCGCATCCCGCAGAACGGGCACCAAACGGGCTACCGTGTCCGCTTCCGCGGACAGATCGGTCTCGCCGATATTCATCATGCAGTACCGCAGTGCGGTCTTGTCAAGAGGATACGTTCCCTCACCGGGGGAGAGAAGATAGGCCGCCAGCATCGTATCGAACACGCAGTTTACTGCTATGTCCCGTGCGGCCAGAGCCTTGTATAACCGTTTGTAATCGTGGCAGACAATATTCCGTCCGGCCAGATGTTCCCGAATCACGGCGTCTGCCGTGTTTGCCGGATAGATCCACTTGGTATCGCCGCAGAGCAGGGCGATGCATCCGTCCTCCGCTACAGCCAAGGCGATCTCGCCCTCGGTGGGGAGAAGCATACCCTCCGTATAGAGGGGGAAGGCGGGCACGTGTACCGCCGGCTCCGCCGGGGTGAGGGTATCCCCCTCGGGCAGAAAGCGGGCCTTCAGCGCCGTAAATTCCAATTCATCAAAGAGGGCATTCAGCGCCGTTTTGTCGGTAACGGAATCCTTGTCCGTAACGGAAACGGGCGCCGTACGGCAGATGGTAGCCAGATCCTTGGAAAGGAAGGCGCTGTCCCGCCCGGACGTCAGCTTGGCAAGGACGGATTTGGTCAATCCCAACGCGTCGAGATCCTCGTATACCGCTTCCAGCGTGCCCGCCTGGGCAATCAGCTTCAAGGCCGTTTTTTCGCCGATGCCGGGCACACCGGGGATGTTGTCGGAGGTGTCGCCCATCAGTGCCTTTACGTCGATCAGCCGAATGGGATCGATGCCGTACTCTTCCCGGAACACCTTGGGCGTATAGAGAATATCCTCTTTCGTCTTGACCAGGATCACCGTGGTGCGGGTGGATACCAGCTGCAGGGAATCCCGATCTCCCGTCAGAACGTACGTATGGTATTCGCCGCCCACCTCCGCCTGGGCGGATACGGTGCCCAGCACGTCGTCTGCCTCATAGCCTTCCATGGCGATTACCTGACAGCCCAAAGCTTCTGCGGCCCGCATAGCATAGGGAAGCTGCATGGCCAGCTCCTCGGGCATACCCTTACGGGTAGCCTTGTACTGATCGTACATTTTGTGGCGGAATGTAGGAGCCTTCCGATCAAAAGCGCATACCATTTTGGCGGGGGACAGTGCGTCCATGTGCTTTTTCAGAATATTCAGAAAACCGTATACGGCGTTTGTGGGCAGACCGCTCTTGGTGGAGAGGGGACGGATTCCGTAAAACGCCCGGTTCAAAATACTGTTTCCGTCGATGACAAGCAAATTTTTCATTCGGATAAGGCATCCTTTCCGTTTTTTAGTGCTTAATATATCCATTATATCATATTGTTTTTCGTTTCGGTAGAGCAAATACAATTTTTCCCAAATCTTTTTATTTGTATTTCCTCATCTTTCCCTTGCAAGAGCCGGGGGAGGTGTGATACAATATTTTCATATGAATCAACGGACAGGATGGCTCTTATGAAACGAATCGCCGCAGTTCTTCTGATGATTGTTTGCACTCTTCCGCTCCTTTGCGGATGCACGTCCTTGCGTACCTATATGCTGGACGACAATTTGCCCCACGTGCTGGACGAGTACACGCTGCTCCCGCTGATCGAATCGGTGAAGATCACCCGGCAGTCGGATGGGGCCACCGTGGTCCTGACGGGAACGGACGTGGACAAGCTGATGCTGTGCTTTGAAAACATCGTATGCACCCGAAAGAAATCCCCGCCGCCAGCCGCCTCCTATGTGGTGGAATTCATTATGGCGGATAAAACGGATGCCCGCCCGCCTTTGATGATCGGTGGGGTAAAAAATTCCCGTGCCGCCGTGTTCGGCATCGGCGAATATTACTACGAGAGCGTCAATATGAAAATGGACGTAACCTATTTGGAGCAGTTGTTTTGATGTTTACAAAATCTGCTATATTTCTCTGTTTTTTGTGATATAATGAAACGGTAATTCCGCACCGGAGGAGGGAAGGGCTGCGATGGCAGCCGGTAATCGATTTGGAAAGATTATTTGAGTATTTAAAGCGAAGTCTGACGATAGCCTGGAAGAGCGTGTTCTTCAATTTCAAGCAGTACGTCAGTTTCTTCGCCGCACTGTTTATCATACAGACATTTTACGGGCTGATCGCCGTATCCAACGCCAACAACGATATCATTGAGTATCAGCACGTGCAAAACGAGTACGATTATCACATGGTCCTGCGGGATCTGAATGAGGATCAGTATCTGTATCTGGTCAACAATTCCGCCGCGGTGTTCAAGAATGATACTATCTTCAAGATCCTGCGCTACGATGAAAACCGCAACTATATGACCGGTCAGGACCGCTACGATATGTATCTGTTCTTCGTGCGGGACAAGGATATCAGCTGCGACCGGTTCTACAATAAGTACCTGGAACCTCTCAAGTCCCTGGGCAGAGAGGGCGAGTCCTTCGTGATCACCGAAACGCCTCTTCTGCGTTTTGAATATAACGAGCAGAACAATCTGGCCACCTTTATTTTCACCACTTTGCTTCTTTTGGCGGTGTCCATCTTCCTGCTGACCGCGCTTTATAATATCCGCGTGAACCAGTACAAGTTTACGTACGGCGTGTATATGACCTTCGGTGCGGATTTCAAAATGCTGTTCGGTACGGCCTTCTGGGAATTGTTCGTCATTTCCGTTGTCACGCTTGTCCCTGCCGTCCTCGTGTCTACCTTGGCGGTGTACCTGATTTATCTCCCCTCCGGCTTTGCCTTCCATTTCTCCCTTTTGGCATTTTTGGAGGTGGCGATCTTCAATCTGGCGGTGGTTCTCGTATCCGTGTGGATGCCCATGCGGGTTATGGCCATCCGTCAGCCTATGACCTTGATCGTAACGGAGGACAACTCCAATCTGGTCACCTCTCCTATGCGCTCTATCAATCTGATGAAGGGCAAATTCCCCACCTATTACGAATTCTGCTCTATCTGGCGATTCCGCAAATACAGCGTACAGCTGCTGACGACGGCCATCGTGTTCTGCGCTCTCTTCATCTGCGGCCTCTATTACGCGGACATTGATGAGAGAAAGCTGGAATATCCCCGTCCTCAGTTCACCGTGGATCTTTCGAAAACCGGCTTTGCCTACGATGAGGAGATGAGCGCCGATCTGTACGCCATCCCCGGCATTACCGAGGTGAAGGCGGTGGATAACAACATCGAGGCCATGGAGATCGCCTCCCATATGATCACCTCCAAGGATAACGTCCGTCCCTTCAGTAATCAGGTGATCTATAAGAGCGAATCCAATCCCATCACCAACCACCGCGTTACCAACGAGGTGCTCTATACCGGCCTTAGCGAAGAGCAGATCCGTATTCTCGAGAAATACGAGTATGAGGGCGATCTGCGATCGATCTTTGCAAATCCGTCCACCGTCATCATCGGTGACTCCATTTCCAACGTGCCGACTTACCGCTTTGAGGTGGGCGATACTATTCAGATCGCTATCAAAACAGGTGCGTCCGAGCTGGTGGACGTGAACCTCAGCGGCCGTGTTCTTCTGAAAGAGCAGATCGAGTCTTACAGCTACGAGTACAGAACGTTTACCGTCGGTGCGGTTCTGCACGATATCCCCTCCGGCTCTATGCCTATCTTCTTCACCCCTCAGGATTACAAGACGGTAACCGGCCGCAACGCCGACACGAACCGCCTGGAGATCTACGTGGATCCCACACTGACGCCTGAGCGGGCGGCAGAGGTGGACGAAAGGGTCCGGGATTGGGGCCGTACTCTCGGCGAGGTGGGTGTGTACAATACCCACCAGCTCAGCCTGGATACCATCGTTGCCGACAAGCATCAGACGGAGCTTTACACCTGCATTGCCATCCTGATTCTGTTCATTTCTCCCCTTGTGTGGTTCTTCTCCCAGACACTGTACTATTTCAAGCGTGAGAAGGAATTCAATATCCTTCAGTCTATGGGTGCCTGTGTCAAGGATATCCGCCACATCTACCTGCAGGGCGGATTCGTTATGGCGGCGCTTTCCCTCCTTGTATCCGTTCTTCTCAGCTACGTGGGAAGCTACGCGCTGTTCTATGCCTTTAACGTGCTGGCGCCCTATTTCACTCACGAGATCGTGCGCTATCCCTTCTATATGCCCTGGTACGCGATCCTCACCGCCATTCTTATGTCGGTAGGATGCGGCTTCTTCTCCACCTACCTGCCGTTCCGCAGTTATATCAAATCCAGATTCACTTTGGAAAACGGCGGCGCAGGCGACGGCGACGAGGGACATTGATTTTGTCCACCATACTTAATCGATAAGAAAAGGATATATACATATGGCAGTAGAATATATGCTCCAGACGGAGAGCGTTATCAAACAGTATAAACAGTACGATACGGTGGTTACCGCCGTCAACCGGGTCAGCTTGAAGGTGGAGCCGGGCGAATTTGTGGCGATCATCGGTACCTCCGGTTCCGGTAAGAGTACGTTTTTGCACATCTGTGCCGGTCTTTTGCGTGCCGATTCCGGCCACGTAAAGATCCGCGGCAACGACATCACCAAAATGTCCGCCGATGAGCTGGGCCGCTTCCGCGGCATCAATATGGGATTCATTTTCCAAAGACACAACCTGATTCCCCAGTTTACCGCGCTGGAGAACATTCTGATTCCCACGGTTATGTGCAATAAGCCGGATATGAGCTATCAGGAAAACCTGCGCCGACTGGTGGAGACCTTGCAGCTTACTGAGCGTATGCACCATTTGCCCAGTGAATTGTCCGGCGGTCAGCAGCAGCGCGTGGCCATCGCCCGTGCGCTGATCAATATGCCCGACATCGTCTTCGCCGATGAGCCTACGGGCAATCTGGACCGGGCCAATGCGGATGAGGTTCTGAAGCTTCTTCTGGAAACGAAGAAGGTCATGGGACAGACCCTCGTGATGGTTACCCACGACTTGTCCATCGCGGAGCACGCCGACCGAATCTTCCGTATGGATAACGGGGAACTGAAACTTCATCGGGATTACGTTGCCGGCAATAAGAAAACGATTAACACCTATTAAATAGCAGAGCGGAGGAGATTTTCGGGTCTCCTCCGCTTGATTTATTGCCGAAGAAATCGGCGGATTTGTAAAAAGGCCTTGACAAAACAAAAAAATATGGTATCATATAAGGCAGTGATCGTATGGGATCAAGTGGGGATTGTCCCCGGATAAACGAAGGAGAATGTCACAAGTGGACGCAGGCGACGGTAATAGTCGAAGTACATATTCAATATAGTATCAGGCATAACCTGTACCCGATATCGGAGCAGGCTATGTTTTTTTGCGTTTTTGTGCATTTTTTATCCCACTGTTCCCCGGTGCATTCACAAATTTTTAAGGAATATTTTCTTATAAGGAGTCAATCATGCCTGACGGTAGTATAACCAAACTAATTATTATGTTGGTTTGTCTCGTCTTTTCCGGATTCTTTTCTGCCAGTGAAACTGCTTTCACGTCGGCGAATCACACCAAACTGAAGAATATGTCCGCTGATGGAAACAAGCGAGCCTCGCTTGTGCTTAAGATGCTGGATAACTACGACAAGCTGCTTTCCACCATCCTCGTGGGAAACAACATCGTGAATATCCTGCTGTCCTCCGTGGCCACCTTGTGGTTTATCGATCTGTTGACCGATACAAGCTGGCTGAGCGCCGCTTCTGCCATCTCTACGGCTGTAATTACCGTAGTGGTGCTGATCTTCGGCGAGATCTCCCCTAAGAGCCTTGCCAAGGATAAGCCCGATCGGTTTGCTATGGCGGTAGCACCCTTTCTGCAGTTTATATCCGTCATCCTGACTCCCGTTAATTTCCTCTTTATGCAGTGGAAGAAGCTGCTCGTTCTGGTCTTCAAGCCTGCGGAGGAAGAGGCAGTTACCGAGGGCGAAGTGCTGACTCTGCTTGATGAAGCACATGAGGACGGCAGCATCGATGAATACAATAAAGAACTGATTGAGAACATCTTCGATTTCGACGATCTTTCCGCCGGCGAGATTGCCACCCACCGCACGGAAATGACCGCCTTGTCCGTCGACGAGACCATGGAGGAATGGGAGTCGATCATTCAGAACAGCAATCACACCCGTTATCCCGTTTGCGGTGAAGGCATCGACGATATCGTAGGTATTCTGGATACCAGAACCTATTTCCGCCTGGCAGACAAGAGCCGCGATTCCGTTATGGCCAATGCTGTAAAACCGGCCTACTTCGTGCCCGAAGCGGTAAAGGCCGACGTGCTGTTCCGCAATATGAAGAAGAATAAGGAGCCCATTGCCATCGTTCTTGACGAGTACGGCGGAGTACGCGGTATGATTACCGTTACCGACCTGGTACAGTGCCTGGTAGGCGACTTTACCGAGAGCGATGAGGACGGCGAGGAGATCGAGCCCATCATTCAACTGGAAGAAAATCGCTGGCAGATCAGCGGCGCCGTAACCATTACCGAGCTGGAAGACGCCTTGGATATGGAAATCGCCGATTGCGATACGGATACGTTCAGCGGATTCGTTCTTGGCCTGTACGGCTCCATTCCGGACGACTGCGAAACCTTTGAGGTATCCACCGAGCAGATGGATATTCAGGTTACCGAGGTTCGTGAGCACCGCGTGGAAGTCGCTGTGATCACATTGAAGACCGAAAATGAGGAAGAATCGGATAAATCCGCTAAGGTGGAAGCATCCCTTACCTGATAAGCGAAACAAAACACCCGCGGTCCTTTGGGACTGCGGGTGTTTTTTGTTTGTTGATTATTTGCCGGGGCCGATCAAAAGCTGTCCCAGAAGGGAATTTCCGTCGATGATGACGGTCTTCGTGTTCAGCTCGGTGTTCAGGGAAGCCTTCAGCGCGTCCAGACCCAAAGTGAATTCATAAAAGTCCTTTTTGT
>JBGVJO010000206.1:0-2478 GCA_045129535.1 Eubacteriales bacterium | reverse complement strand
GTGACCTCCTCCACACACCGCAGTGATGAAAAAACAACACACCAATCCCCGTTCTGCCGCCGCCGCCTCCCTGATCGCCTGGGAGAAAAACGGACGATACGCCAATCTGGAGGTGTCCGCTTCTCTGGCCACATCGGAAATGAGCGAGGCCGATCGGGCGCTGTATACCGCTTTGGTTTACGGCGTAATCGAACGGGTGATCACGCTGGATTATATCATCGCAACCCTGTCCTCCCGCCCTCTCGGCGAGATCGATCGGGAGGCGCTGTGCGCTTTGCGATTGGGTATTTATCAGTTGACCTTTATGGATCGGATTCCGCCCCACGCGGCGGTGTCCGAATCCGTGGACACGGCACCGACCCGCAGCCGCGGCTTTGTCAATGCACTTCTGCGGACCTATCTGCGTGGCGGATGCCGCTATACCTTGCCCGAGGGGGATCCGCTGACGCGGATGTCGGTGGAACATTCCGCTCCCGTGGAGCTGTGCGCCTTTTGGTGCGAGCGGTACGGGGAGGATTTGACCTCCCATCTGCTCTCTTCCACCACACGGAATCCCAGTGTGACCTTGCGGGTGAATCCCCTCACCACCTCGGTGGAGAGCGTGGTAGCGGAATTTACCGAGGAAGAGGCATCCCTCTGCTCCTTTGCCCCGGATATGGTGACGGTAAAAAGTGCCGCCCATATCACCGACAGCATTCGTGCGGGCAAATATTTCGTGCAGGATCCTGCCTCCCGTTTGTGCGTAAAAGCCTTGGATCCTCAGCCGGGTGAAACGGTCATCGACACCTGTGCCGCACCCGGCGGAAAGACCCTGTCCGCCGCTTTGGATATGAAAAACGAAGGCCGCATTATCGCCTTCGATCTGCACGAGAACAAGCTGTCTCTGATCCGGCGCACCGCAGCCTCTTTGGGTATCTCCATTCTGGAGGTACAGGCGCGGGATGCCCGAAATCCGGATCCTGCCCTGATCGGGCAGGCCGATCGGGTGCTGTGCGATGCACCCTGCTCCGGTCTCGGTGTCATCGGCAAAAAGCCGGACATCAAGTACAAATCCCTGGATTCCATCCGGGCCTTGCCCGAAATCCAGTACGGTATTTTGTGCGGTGCGGCCCAGTACGTCCGACCGGGCGGCACGCTGGTCTATTCCACCTGCACCTTGAACCCGGACGAAAACGAGCACATCGTAACCCGTTTTCTTATGGATCACCCCGAGTTCAGAGCCGTGGACTTCGATTTGGGCACGGCCGGCGGATCGACTGACGGTATGCGCACATTCTATCCCCACCTGGATGGGTGCGACGGATTCTTTATTGCTAAAATGGTACGGAGCTGATTATGGAAAACAAAGCCGATATTCTCTCGATGACACCCGAGGAACTGAGTGAATTCGTTGTCGGTCTGGGCGAAAAGTCCTTCCGGGCGAAGCAGCTTTTTTCCTGGATGCACAAGGGAGCACAGATTGAGGAAATGTCCAATCTGCCCGCCGCATTCCGGGCAAAGCTGGCAGAATCCGCCGACTATCGCCTGCCCCGCATCGAGGAAAAATACGTATCCAAAATTGACGGAACGGTAAAATATCTCTTCTCCATGATCGACGGAGAATGCGTGGAAAGCGTATTTATGCGCTACGAACACGGCAACACGCTGTGCGTATCCTCCCAGGCGGGATGCCGCATGGGATGCAAATTCTGCGCCTCTACCCTGCAGGGAAAAGCGAGAGATCTGTACCCCTCGGAGATTTTGGGACAGGTGCTTGCCGCCCAAAGAGATACGGGTGAGCGGATCAGCGGCATCGTAATGATGGGTATCGGCGAGCCGCTTGACAACTACGACAACACCATCCGTTTTTTGCGTCTGGTCAGCCATCCCGACGGGCTGAACATCGGTCTCCGGCACATTTCCCTTTCCACCTGCGGCCTGGCGGACAAAATCCGCACACTGGCCGGGGAGGGCTTGCCGGTGACCTTGTCCGTATCCCTGCACACGCCGGATGACGCCACCCGCAATGAGCTGATGCCTGTCAATCGGAAATACAACATTGACACGCTGCTGGCTGCCTGCCGGGACTATTTCGATAAAACCGGTCGCCGGGTATCCTTTGAATACACGCTGATCGGCAACAAAAACGACTCCCCCGCCCACGCGGATGCACTGGCCGCCCGACTGAAGGCGGGCATGCACGCCACCTGCCACGTAAATCTGATTCCTCTCAACGAAGTGGCGGAAACGGGACTGTCGTCCGTAAACCGCAAAAACGCGGAGGCCTTCCGGGATCGGCTGGCCAATCACGGCATCAATGCCACCATACGCCGCAAGCTGGGCAGCGATATCAACGCATCCTGCGGTCAGCTCCGTTTGCGCCGTGCGGAAAAATCCTGATGTTTACAAAACCTATCTTTACTTATGCCTACAAATATGCTACACTGTAGTTTACAGATTCAATCGGAGGTGATTCATATGCAGTACTGCGGTAAAACC
>JBGVJO010000205.1:0-1046 GCA_045129535.1 Eubacteriales bacterium | reverse complement strand
ATCGATGCCGATGGCGACGGCAAGCGTGCCGATGCGGCCCTGGCCGATCGGACGGAGTTCTCCCGCTCGGCTCTCGTGCGCCTGATGGAATCCGGATCCGTAACACGGGACGGGACGCCCATCGCCAAAAAGACCGTAATGCGCGCGGGCGATACGGTGCAGATCCTTCTGCCCGAGATCGTTCCGGCTGAGGCACAGCCGGAGGATATCCCGCTGGATATAATCTACGAGGACGACGACGTGATCGTCATCAACAAGCCCAAGGGGATGGTAGTCCATCCCGCACCGGGACACGAGCACGGCACCATGGTGTCCGCTCTGCTCTACCACTGCGGCAATTCCCTGTCCGGTATCGGCGGCGTGGCCCGCCCCGGCATCGTTCATCGGATCGATCGGGACACCACCGGCCTGATCGCCGCGGCGAAAAACGACCGGGCCCATCTGGCTCTGGCGGCACAGCTGGCCGATCACTCCATGCGCCGGGAATACCAGGCGCTCATCATCGGCGGCCTTGAGGAGGAGGGTACCGTCAACGCCCCCATCGGCCGCCATCCCACGGATCGCAAAAAGATGGCGGTTCTTCCCCGTGGCACCTCCGGTGTCCGCGAGGCTGTCACCCACTATTTCCCCGTGACGGATTTCGGATCCTTTTCCCACATCCGATTGGTGTTGGAAACGGGACGTACCCATCAGATCCGCGTGCATATGAGCCACATCGGTCATCCTGTGATGGGAGATGAGGTGTACGGTGCCAACCGCACACCCTTTGAGAAGCGGCACAGTGCGTTGCTGCGCGGTCAATGCCTGCACGCAGGCAAACTGCGCTTCGCCCATCCCGCCACCGGCGAGATGATGGAGTTGGAAGCCCCCCTGCCCGCCGAATTTGCCAAACTACTGGATATACTGAAACAGGAGCGAAGATAACTTCGCTCCTGTGTTTTTTATTTTCCCGCAATGCGGGACAGATAGGCCGCCATGGCGGCATCCGGCTCCAGAATCAGTCCGGCTGCGGCGCCGTCCACGTCTACGAATACGGCGATATACGC
>JBGVJO010000204.1:0-2218 GCA_045129535.1 Eubacteriales bacterium | reverse complement strand
AATATCGTTCACGGGTTTAATACCCAATTCTTTTGCACATTGGATGCACAGCCCGTCCTGCTTTGGAACCCCATTGTCCAAATGGGAAATAAAAACAACGGCCATGCGTTTTTTACATCTGGAACACATTACCATAACATTCACCTACGTCTGCGCGGTGCGCAGCCTTTCACGCGAGATCTTAACCCATGAGATAATTCAGAATATCGCCGATTTTATTATCTGCAAAAAAGCTCAGAATTACCGAGTTTTCAATAACGGATTCATTGAACAAATCCGGAGAAATCGAAGACATGGCACGAATAAGCGTCACAGAAAGCGGACAAAGTATCCATGCCCAAAACAGTGCGATAATCACACCGATAAGCAGACCCAGCATAGTATTGGCTGTCTTCAACACGGGAAGTTGGAACAACAGATCAAGCAGCCAGGTCAGCAATTTCAAGACAGCGACGGATGCAATAAAAATCAAAAGGAAAGCGGCGACATTGGAAATAGCGTGAGCAACAGGCTCCGCGATTGCATTCGCCAATGTGTCCACAGCCGATTCAGAAGCGGCTGCATCCGGAGGAACCGTTTCGGCCAGCACACTGTCGTCTGCATTATACCGCTCCAAAATTTGCCGGAATGCATCCGGCATATCAGAAAACATCTTTTCCAAATCGTATCCGCCTTCGTCGGTGCGGGACAGGGACTTTATCGTATCACCGATAGACTCGGAGATGTTCCCCATAGCATCGGTGTTACGAATATATTCAGATACAGTAGGAGTAAACGCATATGCCAGACAAAGCGCGGCAACCAGTGTACATATACCCATTACCGATTTAATAAAGCCGCGTTTGGCACCAAGGACGATGGAGATAACACACACCGCCAATATAATTACGTCAAATACCAAGCTCATATTCTCACCTCAGCATTAAATTACCGGAAATCGGCAGCGTAAGCGCCGCCGGGAAAACACAGGACCGCGTTACCGGAAAACTCACACACCTGGATCAGATTCCCGGTAAATGATACGCTTTTCACGCCGTCCTCTGCAACACGCTCCACCGAATTGTCATACTGCAAGTACACGGCATCATGTACGTCCGACGCGTAAATTCCGGAGATCTTACGGTCAACGGTGGTATGGATCACTGTCTCTCCGGCCTCATTCAGAACGATGATTCGATTGGTGTTTCCAAGCACGTTCTCACTACACACCAATCCGATAAGACGGTCGGAAATATGAAATTGTGACAGCGTCATCATCGACAGCGGGTACTCAGAGCGAAGCTTACCGTCGCCGCTCAGCACCAGCACCGCATTATCGCACACAACTGCCCATCCTCCGCCGGTCATGGAATGGCAACGAATCGGAAGACGGTCGCCCAGCGAGAACGATTTTGCTTCCTCAGTACCAATACGGAAGAAAACGATCTCCGAGGTAAGGGTCCAGTTCTCCGATTTTACGGAAAGCACGGCCAACGTTTCCCCTGCCCCGTCAAAAACTACACCGGTTACGTAGGAATCACGGTATATGCGCTCAATATTCTTCATGGATGCATCAAAAACATCGATCGCATAGTGTGCCTCGGCTGTTCGGGAAACGATGGCGAAATTACCGGAATCACTGACAGCACCGCAAAGAATATCCCCGTCTGTCGTACCGGAAAAGACACGTGCCAGCGTCGTCATTACGGAATAATCCCGTCCGCCCTCATCATACAGAAGCATATACCGCTCCCCCGTCAGAAGGACGGGCGTTTTATAGGACGTTGTATCACGGAACAGAGCGTTTCCCGAACCGTCATACAACCGTACGCCGGCAGAGCCGACGACAGCCAACGTATTTTTGTATTCAGCAAAGGACATGTTTTGCTGCTCCTCGTAGGCGATCTGCGAATATACGCCGGAGGAGGCGGAGGACAGATTGAAATCACGCAGCAAATACAGGAAATTTTCATAAGTAATGCTGTTTCTGCCCCATACCAACATACCCAACAGGTACACGGTGAACAACAGGAGTGTAATCCATTTGGCAACACCGTAACGGGCAGAAACGCGCATATAGTATTTATTATACGCGGCCGTATCCGGCACTACCGCGTCGGCGCGAATAGGAATATTCTTCTTTTCGGCCATAATTACCTCCTGTTTTATTCTTATCTACACATCCACTGAATTTCCTGTCCATAGTGGACGTCACAAAGATACAGCCCATCCGGCGGCG
>JBGVJO010000203.1:0-16694 GCA_045129535.1 Eubacteriales bacterium | reverse complement strand
ATGTTTCGTTTCTGGTATCGGTTTGTGCCCAATGGTATTGATCTGATCCTTATGCAGTATGGCGACACATATTTCGAAGAGACTGTTTTACCACAGATACCAGATTATATGGGAAGCATTTTTGAAGAAATGTGCAGATACTACCTGCAACAGATGAGCGTAAAAGGAGCTATCGGTTTCACGATTACAAAAATCGGATGCTGGTGGGGAACTAATCCAAAACTGAAGAGAGAGGAAGAAATCGATATCGTTGGCGTAAATCCGTTAGCAAAGTATGTACTGCTGGGAGAATGTAAATATCAGAATCAGGGTATCCATTTGGACACAGCAAAAAAACTGCTGGAAAGAGGCTTGCTTATCACAGCCTATCAAAATAAGTCGTATGTGTTGTGCTCAAAAACAGCTTTCACGGAAGAAGTACGACAATTTGCGCAGGAAAATGAAATTATGCTGGTCACCTTGGAGGATCTGTATCAAGTTCCTTAACTATTATGTAATACCACATTCCCATCAGAAATCTTTATTGGTTTATAAATCAAGAATAAATCATTTGAAAATGATTTATTCTTGAAAATAGTTCATTTTCAAATGACTTATTTATCACTGGCTTATGTTACCAGTATGGGGATCTGAAACTGAAAGAATTTGACCGATTCTATACCGTGGAAGCCAGCCGCAATTCAACCGGTCTTGGCTTGTCCATTGCTAAGATTTTGACAGAGCGTATGGGTGGAAATATCAGCGCGAGCTACTTTGATGAAAAGTTGTATATTACAATCACATTTACAAATTGAAAGAGCCCTGATGTCAGTCACACATTTGACCAACATCAGGGCTTATGTTGTATAAAACTCGAATCTTTACACCTGTGATGACGAACTTCGCTCTGATTCAGAACAGTTCTGTCTCCCCTAGAAGAAAATTTGATGAGATTATGCTACTTTTATCACATCCCAATTATTATCAAAGTGAATTTGAACAAGCTCCGCAATATCTTTATGCGCATATCAAATTATAAACGACACTGATTGAGAAAATGGCGGAAATATACTATAATTAGGAAAATTGAAATTTGTAGGTGCGTGCAATGAACCTAATAGAATTAACTCACAAGAACGATATTTTACAAACATATGAGATTTACAAACACTGTATGTTTATGCCTACCGAAGAAAAGTTTAATAAGAAAGTAGAACAATTTCTGAATAATAACTCTGTAAAAATCTTTGCTTGTTTTAGTCACGGAAAGATTGTGGGTGTTATGGCTGTTTCTTTTATTGAACAGAAGAAAGTTGAGATATTAGGAATTGCGGTTGATTTATCTGCTCGTGGCAAAGGCATTGGTTCTTATATGATAAAACAAGTGATAAATAATTATGATTTATTGTCTGTATATGCTGAAACGGATAATGATGCCGTCGGTTTTTATCAGAAGAACAATTTTAGTATTACAGAATTCTCTGAAATTTATGACGGTGAAACGGTTATCCGCTACAAATGTGAATTAACCCAAACCACAATTTGTTGAGCTGAATAGGCGTTGAATGTTGGTGTAAATTTGCTGCTACATCATACCCAAACAGCACTCACTTCGGTGGGTGCTGGGTTTTTGTTTTCGGGAGGGGAGACCCCTCCCCTACGATAGACCATATTATTTTTGTAGGGGAGGCGTTTCGCCTCCCGCTTTTTTGCGGCGATTTGTGAAAAAGAGGCGGTTGCTTTCGGCGAAAAATATGGTATAATAGAGGTGATCGATACACGTGCAGTGGATAAAATATAAAGGGGGATACAGGTATGAAAAAATTCTGTTTTGTATTGGCACTGATACTCACACTTTCTATGCTTTTTGGTTGTGTGGGATACGTCAAGAGTTATTCTGCAACTATTTTGATTACTTCCTGTCATGGCGATGAAGCAAGCATGGAATTTGATACCTTTAAGGGAACGTATAATTTCAAGTTAAGAAGAGACGGTGTCGGCGAGCATATCCTTGATCTTGATGCCGATCTGGCAGACGGCGAGATGAATGTATATATCGGCGTGGATGGGGAAAAAGAACTGCTCCTTACAGTGAAGGGCGGGGAATCCTACGATGAAACGATTGCGCTGGATGCTAAATACGATAACGAAAAAACAGTCTACGTGATCCTCGAAACGGTGGGCAAATGTGTGGACGGTGATTTTGAGTTTGAGTACAAGTGATGTAAGGAAAACGAACGTTTACCCGCACAATCTGTCAGCCACCAGGACAGCACCCCTTGCGGGTGCTATTTTTGTTTCCTATTCCGGGACTTGCTTTTTGCCGTGGCGTGTGGTATAATGGATCAAAATAATAAGTAACTGCTACCGAGTAGTAGAATGTTCAAAGCATTCGTGTGTGCATCGTTAGGTCTTAGAAGATGTGCACCCGGGTGTTTCTTTTTTTGGAGAGGGTATTATGCGGAGAAAATCAGCAATAAAGTATTTTTCAAAAACGGAGATCGCACTGTGGTGCTGCTCCGTCGCGCTCATCGTGCTGTCGTTCTGTATCTTTGACAGGGAAAACTACCTCACCCTGGCGGCGTCCCTGATTGGCATCACCTCGCTGATTTTCAACGCCAAAGGAAACCCTGTGGGGCAGCTTCTCATGGTGGTGTTCAGCCTGCTGTACGGGATCATATCCTATACGTTCTCCTATTACGGCGAGATGATCACCTATCTCGGCATGACCATGCCTATGGCGGTGGTTGCCTTGATCGCCTGGCTGAGACATCCCTACAAGGGAAACCGAGCCGAGGTAAAAGTGAACGTGATCAGCAAAACGGAAACGGTGTGGATGTGGGTGCTGACGGCGGCGGTTACGGCGGTGTTCTACTTTATACTGGCGTATTTTGAAACGGCAAATCTGTTGCCCAGCACTCTGTCCGTTACCACCAGCTTTCTTGCCGTATATCTTACGTTCCGCCGCAGCCCGTATTTTGCCTTGGCCTATGCCGCCAACGACGTCGTTCTCATCGTTTTGTGGGTGATGGCCAGCCTGTGTGACGCGCGATACGTTTCGGTGGTGGTGTGCTTTGTTGCTTTTCTCATCAACGATCTTTACGGATACATAAGCTGGCAGAGAATGAAAATACGGCAAAGTATGGATGGGAAATGAGCCCCGTCTCTTTACGGCCTCGCCCGGATGTGATATACTGTAAGTAAGTGAAATCCGCATAGGAGGACTCAATTATGACGGCAAAACTGTTTGTGCAGGCCATTTTGAAATTCACGCTGGGCGTGGTGTTGGTGGGATTGGTGCTTTTCCTGCCGGCGGGAACGTTTTCCTTCCCCGGCGGATGGCTGCTGATGGGGATTTTGTTCGCGCCTATGTTCCTTGCAGGCATCGTGATGATGTGCAAAAATCCCGATCTTCTCAAATCCCGTCTGAACGCCAGGGAAAAGCAGGGGGAGCAGCAGCTGGTCGTCAAGCTGAGCGGGCTGATGTTCCTCACCGGATTCATTCTGGCGGGGCTGGATTTCCGCTTCGGCTGGCTTCCGCTGCCGAGGGCGGTTTCCATGGTTGGAGCCGCGGCGTTTTTGATCGCCTATCTTTTGTACGCCGAGGTTTTGCGGGAGAACACCTATCTGTCCCGCACCATTGAGGTGCAAAAGGATCAAAAGGTCATCGACACCGGCCTGTACGGCATCGTCCGTCATCCTATGTACAGTGCCACCGTGCTTCTGTTTCTCTCTATGCCCCTGGTGCTGGGATCGGTGATTTCTCTCGTGATCTTCCTTGCCTATCCTTTTATCATCGCCAAAAGAATCCGTCACGAGGAAGCCTTTTTGGAAAAGGAATTGCCGGGCTACCGGGAGTATAAAGAAAAAGTAAAATACCGTCTGATCCCCTTCGTGTGGTGAAAGGGAAAAGGCTGTGCGTCTGCACAGCCTTTTCTGTTTTGCATAAAGGGCCGCCTTCCCGCCCATACTATGGAAAAAGAAACGGAGGCATTGTATGGCAGACGAAAACAAGCAGGATAACACCGGCTCCGAGGAGAAAAGCAACCCGGATCTGGAATATATCATCAAAAGCGGGGGTGTGATCTCCCGCGGGCAGGGGGAGACCATCCACTGCCTCACCATCATCGGGCAGATCGAAGGGCATTACGTCCTCTCCGGGGACCAGAAGGCCACCAAGTACGAGCACATCATCCCCCTCCTGGTCTCCTTTGAGGAGAGCGAGGAGATCGACGGCATGCTGGTGGTTTTGAACACCATGGGCGGCGACGTGGAGGCGGGATTGGCCATCGCCGAGATGATCGCCAGTATGAAAAAGCCGGCGGTTACGCTGGTCTTGGGCGGCGGCCATTCCATCGGCGTGCCCCTGGCGGTGTCCGGCGGAAAATCCTTCATCGTTCCCTCCGCCACTATGACGATCCATCCCGTCCGCATGAGCGGAACGGTGGTGGGAGTGCCCCAGACTTATTACTATTTCGAGCGGATGCAGGATCGCATTATTCGGTTTATCACCTCCCACTCCCGCATCAGCGAGGAGGAATTTCGCCGACTGCTCCTCCGTACCGACGAGATCGCCACGGACGTGGGTTCCATCATCGACGGATACAAGGCGGTGGAGATCGGACTGATCGATGCCGTGGGGGGTCTGTCCGACGCGCTCCAAGCGCTCCGCGAGGAGATCCGTGCCAGTAAAGGGGAAGCACAGCCGGTTTCGGCGGAATAAGGAAGAAAAACTCCGGTCAATCGACCGGAGTTTCGTTTGTTTGTTGTTTTTTCAGATCGGCAATAAACCGCTGGGGGTTATTCCATATCGGTAGATTGGTGGGATGGAACGTGTTCTTCAATGAATTTCTCCACCCCCCCGTCGCGGATATCGATGCGAGTGTCAAGATCGTCTGCCAATGCCAGATAGATATACATAGGCGTACCGATCGGAGAGCCGCCGCCGATCCACACTTTGAAATTCTCGTCAACCTCATACACACGGATATACAGCCCGGAGCCGGTTTCGACATAATTGAATCCGGCGAAAGCCTCCCAGGTGAGATCGTATCCTTTGTGGGAGAGCTTGATCACGTCCTCGAGGGTGAGCGGGTGGTCAAATCGGGCTCTGTCATATATCATCATGGGCGTCCCCGGAAACAATTCCCACTCGGCTTCGGGATTGGCGCGTGTCCAGATGATCCCTACGTGTACATCGGGATCCAGTGTGGCAAACACAATTTCCACGGTATTTGCATCATCTTTATCCGTCAGGCGAATGATATAGCCTGTTTTCTCTACGTCAACAAATCCATTCTTGCTTGCCATTTCGTATGATGCATCGATAATGTTTTGCGGGAGCGTCAGGTCTGTTTTGGGTTTCGAAGGCTCCGGTTCACCGAAGGGAAACAAAACTTCTTTGTTATCGTTGAGCGGGACATCCGCTGAAACGAGAACGTAGGAATAGTCCTCGAATACCTTCTCAAATCGGCGTACGTCATCCTCGGTAAAATCCCGCACGTAAACCGTAACGTAATTTGTCTCGGGATGGCAGACAACGGAGGAAAACTTTCTCTGGTATTCTAGGATAATTTCTGCATTGACCACCGCATGAATATGGGCCTCAATTTCCTCCAGCTGCTGCTTCAAAACCTCGTGGTCAAGCTGCGCTTTGGAAATATGGGATGCAAGCACTTTTCCGGATTCTACCTCTTCCGTCGGTTTGGGTAAGTCTGTGTTCGGCTTATCTTTAGCAAAGCTGTTTTCGTAAATATCAAGGAAGTTCGAAACAAATTTAGCTTGTTTCTGAGTTTCTTCCGTGCCGGATGTTACCTGCCAACCGAATTTTTTGTAAAGCTTGTAATTACTTTTCGAAATCGGTGCCAGATTTTGTTCTTCTGCGATCAGAGCAAGTCCGTCACTGTACAGCTCTTTCATGGCCTCAAATGCTGCAAGGGGATCTTTGAACACGGCACGTCCGTATTTGTCGGCACCTATGGCAAAATCTTCGCTGACACTCTCGTACTTCTCCTTGTCTACTTGTCCAAGAATGCCTTCTGCACCGACTACATATTCCTGCACCCACGGATTTCGCACTGTGATCGGATTCGTCAGAAAACACACCGCCGCCACCACGCTGGCAATCACTGCCAGTATCACGATCCAGAATGCGGGCTTCTTGTAGTTCAGCACGGTCTTGATGCGCGCCTTGGCGCCAATCTCCCCAAAGGCCAGGGGGCAGGCAGAGATCATTTTTCGGCTCACGCTGCATGCCAGCAGCGCCTCGGAATAATCCGCGCGTTCTTCCTCGTTCATGCCGCGCACCACGCGCTCATCGCAGGCCATCTCAATATCCCGGCAGAGCAGGATATAGCCAATCCAGATGAGGGGATTGAACCAGTGAACCGCGAGCAGAAGAAAACCAAAGGGCTTCCACAGGTGGTCGAGCCGCCGCAGATGGGCCTCCTCGTGGGCGATCACGTAACTCATGCTGACCGCATCCATGCTTTCAGGCAGATAGATGCGCGGCCGCACGGTTCCGAGAACAAACGGTGAGGCTACCGATTCGCTTGTATAAATATTGTCGCGAAACTGCCGGGCACCGTGTACGCACCGCATCACACGGATATAACTGACGAGCATATACACAAGCATCGCCGCCACGCCGGCCAGCCAGATGCAGCTCAGTACAAAGACCGGGCTGACTCCGCGGTGGATTTCGATAGGCGGCTCCACCACCTTATAATAGTAGACGACGTCCTCGACGATCTCGGTATCCACCTGGATCCGATCCGGCGAAACGCTGTCAAAATACGTATTTTCTTCCGTATAAAACGTGTCCGGCGTGACCCATTCTGCCTTCGGCATCAGACTGAGGGCGGATTCGGGAATGAAGGGCAGAATCAGACGAACGGCAACGAGTCCCCAAAGGAGGACGCTCACCCATTTCGGTGCCCGACGGAAAAGTAGGCGAAGAAGCAGTACCGCCAATATAAGAATACCGGCGGAAATACTCATATTCAGGATCGTATAAAACAGTTCCGTCATTACGTGCCTCCTTTTCTTGCCCGATCGATCATCTTTTGCAACTCATCCAGATCGCTGTCGGAAAGTTTCTGCTTTCTCGTAAACGCCGCAAGGAACGCGGGAAGAGATCCTTCAAACTTCTCTTCCACGAAGCCGTCGATTTCGGCAGACTGTGCTTGCTCCTTGGTGATGAGGGAGGTGATGACGCTGTTATCGTTCATCAGTACTCCCCGGTCGCAAAGCCGTTTCACAACCGTGTAGGTTGTGGTGGTCTTCCACCCCAACTGCTCTTCGCAAAGCTTTGCCAAATCCACCCGGCTGATAGGCTCGTGCTCCCACAAAATGAGGCAGAATCGATATTCTTTTTCAAAAATTTTCGGTGTTTCCATGACGGCGCTGCCTTTCTAATGGATTAGAATCTGTCATAATTCTAACAGATTAGAATGAGTTTGTCAATAGGGTAAAACAAAAAACTCCGGTCAATCGACCGGAGTTTCGTTTGTTTGCTGTTTTTTCAGATCGGCAATGAACCGCTGGGGGGATTTGCCCATGACCCGGGCGAACACCTTGGAGAAATAGAGGGGATCGTTGAAGCCGATCAGATAGGCGATCTCCTTGGAGGAGGTGACACCGCTCTGCATCAGCTCGCAGGCACGCTGGATTCTAAGGGACTGGACGTATTCCCGGAAACCGAGCCCGAAATCCCGTGAGAAGCAGTCGGAGAGATATTTTGGATTGTAGGACATCTGCTCCGCCAAAGAGGAGAGGGTCAGGGTGGGATCGCAGTAGTGGGCATCCGCATACTCTCTTATCCGTCCCGCTACGCTGATGTTCTTGTGTTTGGCGGTGTCTGCGGGAAGAATCGGATGTACGTCCGGCATCAGCTGGGCAAAGGAATACAGAAGCACTGCCTCCGCCACCATATCGATGTTGGCCGGTGTGCTGTTGCGGAGTGCCGCCTGCCAGAAGGAGATCAGCCCCTCCGTGTTTTCCCGCAAGGCGGATTTTTCCGTCAGGCCTGCCCGCTCTGCCAGGGAAAGAATCCGCTGGCCCACGAAGGTGATGTACATATATTCCAGACCGCTGCGCTGCTCAATGTAATACTGCTGCAGGGGGAACGTGATAAACGCAGTGCCCGTCTTGAGCGGGAAGTGTCCCTCTGCCGTGTGCAGAATGCCCTCGCCGGCGCATACCAGATACAGTCCGCCGTAGGACTGGATACGGTACATGGCCAGCACCTCCGGGTTCTTTTCGTATACGAAATTCAGAACCCGTGCGTCGGTGCCCTCACGCACCGGAACAAACTTACAAATGTTGCCGTCCATTCCTTGCCTCCGCAAAACGTTGTTACTGGTGCTATTCTATCACAAAGTGGGTGTTCCGTCAATGAAAAAATGGATTAAATAATGGACGAATTACATATTTTAGTAGATTTTTTCCATATACGCGGGGGATTTCTCCGTGTATAATGGAACTGTACAATGAAAAGTGTGTACACTTCCCAAAACAGAATATGTCACGCGTACGCGCGTGTGTATTTTAATGAACGAAACTTATTTTCAGGAGGTTTTCACAATGGGAAAAGTTAAGATTGGTGTCTTTGGCGCCGGCCGCGGCAAGACCATGATCGGTCAGGTTCTGAACCGTCCCGACGGACAGGCAGAGCTGGTTGCTATCTGCGACAAGTATCGTCCCGCTCTGGATGAAGCAGGCAAGATGGCTAAAGACAAGGGCCTGGATGTTGCTCTGTACGAGGATTTCGACGAGTTCATTCAGCACGATATGGATGCTGTAGTTCTGGCGAACTATGCAAACCAGCACGCTCCCTACGCGATCCGCGTTATGAAGAGCGGCCGTCACGTAATGAGCGAGTGCCTGACCTGCGCTACTCTGAAGGAAGCGGTTGAGCTGATCGAGGCAGTAGAGGAGACCGGCAAGATCTACACCTATGCTGAGAACTACTGCTACTTCAATACCACCTTCGAGATGATGGTTCGCTATAAGAAGGGCGATATCGGTGAACTCATGCAGGCTGAGTGCGAATATCTGCACGACTGCTCCTCCATTTGGCCCAAGATCACCTACGGTGACCGCAACCACTGGCGTAACCACATGTCTTCCGTATTCTACTGCACCCACTCCATCGGTCCGATCCTGTTCTCCACCGGCCTGCGCCCTGTTCGCGTAAGCGGCTTTGAGACCAGAAATATGGACTTCATGCGTAAGCTGGGTGATCCCGCCGGTTCCGCTGGTACTCTGATTCTGACTCTGGAGAACGGAGCCATCGTGAAGAGCATCGATATGAACCTGCGCCGTCACGGCAACAACTACATCCTGTACGGTGATCGCGGCGTTATGGAAACCGACCGTTTCAACGCTAAGATGCTTCACATCCGTCAGGAGCGCGAGAAGAACTGCACCGGTGACTGGGTATCCTATACTCCTCTCTTCACCGATGAGCGCGCATCCGGCGCCGGCCACGGCGGCGGTGACTACTTCACCACCAACTACTTCATCGACAGACTGCTGGGCAACAACGAGGTTCCCACCATCGACGTATACCAGGCAGTGGATATGTGTATCCCCGGTATCCTGGGCTTCCGTTCCATCATGAACAAGAACGTTGGTATCGACATTCCCAACCTGCGCAACAAGGCAGAGCGTGATGCATTCCGCAACGATACCTTCTGCACCTTCCCTGAGGTGGCAGGCGATCAGTACGTTCCTTGCAACGTTATGCAGGCAAACAAGGACGAGATCATCGAAGACGCCGTTTACGAAGAAGTTCGTCGTAAGTGGCTGGCTCACGAGCAGGGCTGATCCTCTCCTAAAACATAATACGAAACACCCGCGTGGTTTCCACGCGGGTGTTTTTCTTTATTTTCTTGTGGGGGGGATCAGTTTTACGTCGTCCTCGGGGGTAATGCCAACCTTGCGGCAGAATTCCCGTGCCATCTCTTCTCCCGTGGGATCGGTGATGGCGCCCGGCGTGTGGGCGTCGATGCCCAGAACAAATCGGTTGCCCACCTCCGCAGCGATGCGGTAGAACCGCTCGGAGGGATAGTTGCGCTTGGCGGTCAGGCCCAGGATATTTACCTCCAGGGGAATGTCCATTTCCTTGATCGCCCGGCAGAAGGGGAGCATGTGCCTGCGGTAGGTTTCGTCATCGCCCAGGAAGTTCACCAGATCGGGATGGGCCAGATAAGTGAAATAGCCGGTGCTGAGTCCCCGCAGCACCTGGGAGGTGTGGCGGATCAGATCCTCCTCTTTCTCAGTGGGGAGGAAATTGTGCTCGTAGCCGATTTCGTTTCCGTCCAGATGCTGACCGAGAATCAGATAATCCAGATCATAGGGGCGGATCAGCTCGATGAGATCCGCAAACAGATCCGGATAGTATTCCGCCTCCAAACCGATCTTGATGTCGATTCTGTCCTTGTACTCTTCCTTCAGTGTGCGGATGGTGCGGCAGTAATCCTCCAGCTCCTCCGGACGCATACGAAAGTGGGAATAGTAATCGCCGGGGAAGATCTGCGGGGCGTGATCGGCGAAGCCCAGTGTCTTGATGCCGGCGGCAATGGCCGCCTCAATATATTCCCGCTCCGTACCCTGCGCGTGATGGCAGCGGACGGTGTGGGTGTGGTAATTGTTTTTCATGTTTTTTTCTCGATTCTGCTTCAAGGTTGGGGTGAAAAATCCTATACTATGATAGCACAAAACAGCCCGGCTTTCAAGGGCGGCCGGCGGAATTTTCCCCGTAAGTATTTACGAAAATGCGTTGATTTTTCCCCCATATACCAGTATAATGTAAACAGAAACATAAATAATAACGGAGGATTTCCCATGAAAATCGAAGAAATACTTTCCTATGTGGATCATACCCTGCTTTCTCCCGCCGCAAGCTGGGAGGAAATCCGTCAGATCTGCGACGACGGTATGAAATATAAGGTGGCTTCCGTGTGCATTCCCGCAGACTACGTGGCCCGTGCATCGGAATACCTGGCAGGCCGTCTGCCGGTGTGCACCGTTATCGGTTTCCCCTGCGGCTACGCCACCACGGCCGTTAAGTGCGCGGAGACCGCTGATGCGGTGAAGAACGGCGCATCCGAGATCGATATGGTTATCAATATCGGCCGTCTGAAGGACAAGGATTACGACTACGTTCTGAATGAAATCCGTTCCGTCAAGGAAGCCTGCGACGGCAAGCTTCTGAAGGTCATCATTGAGACCTGCCTGCTGACGGAGGAAGAGAAGATCCGTATGTGCGAGATCGTGTCCGCATCCGGCGCCGACTTCATCAAGACCTCCACGGGCTTCTCCACCGGCGGCGCAACGCCGGAGGACATCGCTCTGTTTGCGAAGCACGTGGCTGACCACGTGAAGATCAAGGCCGCCGGCGGCATCCGTTCCATTGCCGATGCGGAGAATTTCATTAAGCTGGGTGCCACCCGTCTGGGCACCAGCTCCATCGTGAAAATCGTAAAGAACGAACAACTGGGAAGTTACTGAAAGGAGATACGTCATGTCTACCCCTCATAACAGCGCCGCTCTCGGCGATTTTGCCAAAACCGTCCTTATGCCCGGCGATCCCCTCCGTGCCAAGTTTATCGCGGAGAATTTTCTCACCGATGCCCGCCTCGTGAATAACGTCCGCGGCATCAACGGATACACCGGCACCTACCAGGGTGTCCCCGTTTCCGTAATGGCCAGCGGTATGGGTATCCCCTCCATCGGCATCTATTCTTATGAGTTGTACACCCAGTACGGTGTGGAAAATATTATGCGTATCGGCTCCGCCGGCGCCATGTCCGAGGACGTGCACGTCCGGGATATCGTCATCGGTATGGGTGCCTGCACCAATTCCAACTTTGGCGATCAGTACAAGCTTTCGGGAACCTTCGCGCCCATCGCATCCTATTCCATGATGCGTACCGCCATCGAATCGGCGGAGGCCGTAGGTGCGCGGTATCACGTGGGCAACATTCTGTCCTCCGATACCTTCTATTCCGATGACGAGGGTGCCAACGCCGGCTGGATGAAGATGGGCGTGCTGGCTGTGGAAATGGAAGCGGCCGGACTGTATATGACCGCCGCCCGCCTGAAGAAGAACGCTCTGGCTATCTGTACGATTTCCGACAGCCTGATCACCGGGGAGGCGCTGCCTCCGCTGGAGAGACAGAACACCTTTACACAAATGATGGAGATTGCCTTGAGAACGGCGGTGAAGCTGAATGGCTGATATCAAACGGGTATTCCTGATCGTCCTGGATTCCCTGGGCATCGGTGCCGCACCGGATGCGGAGGCGTTCGGCGACGTGCCGGATTGCAATACCTTTCGCCGTATTGCCTGCGATCCCGCCTTTCGTGCCGATACGGTGCGCCATCTGGGCATGGGCGAGATCGAGGGCGTGGAATGGCTGGGTAAGGGCGCCGTTTGTAAAACGGTCGGTATGCGCCTGCGGGAAAAATCCCGGGGCAAGGATACCACCACGGGCCATTGGGAACTCTCGGGCATCGTGTCCGAGCGGCCTATGCCTACCTATCCCGACGGATTCCCGGAGGAAGTGCTCGCAAAGTTCCGTGCGGCTACCGGTCGCGGCGTGCTTTGCAATAAGCCCTATTCCGGCACGGACGTGATCCGTGACTACGGGAAACAGCATTTGGAAACGGGCGATTTGATCGTCTATACTTCTGCTGACAGCGTGTTCCAGATTGCGGCCCACGAGGATATCGTGCCTGTGGAGCAGTTGTACGAATACTGCCGTATGGCAAGAGAGATTCTGCAGGGTGAGCACGGCGTGGGCCGTGTGATTGCCCGCCCCTTTACGGGAGAACATCCCAACTTCACCCGCACCGCCAACCGACGGGACTTTTCCCTGACACCGCCCGCCCCCACTATGCTGGACGCCATCAAGGACGCCGGTATGGACGTGATCGGCGTGGGCAAGATCAGCGATATTTTCGCCGGTCAGGGAATCACCCGCTCCATCCATACCCACTCCAACACGGAGGGAATGGAAGTGACGACGCAGCTGGCAGGTGAGGATTTCCACGGACTTTGCTTTGTCAATCTGGTGGATTTTGATATGGTGTACGGCCACCGCAACGACATCTCCGGCTATGCGAAGGCATTTGCTGCATTTGATGCGTGGCTGGCCACGTTTTTGCCGCTGCTTAGGGAGGACGATGCTCTTATCATCACCGCCGATCACGGATGCGATCCGGGTGACACCAGCACCGATCACACCCGCGAATACGTGCCCTGCATGATGTACGGTAAAAAACTGCGGTATTCTCCCTATGGCGGAACCCGTCCCACCTTTGCGGACGTGGCCGCCCACGTGTGTGATATGCTGGGCGTGAGTTATGCGTGCGAGGGGAAAATCAGCCGGACCCTCCCCGAGCTTTCCGAGGGAAGACTGCTGGATATTGCCAAGGTGGGGATGAGCGTAGCCTACACTCCGTATTCCGGTTATAAAGTGGGCGCGGCTTTGCTTGACGAAAGCGGTCAGATCTGGCGCGGATGCAACGTGGAAAACGCCTCCTACGGCGCCACCATTTGTGCCGAGCGTACTGCCTTTATGTATTGGGCACAGACCGGCGCGGCCATGCGCGGACGTAAGCCGGTGGCTATCGCCGTGGTGGGCGGTAAAGACGGCGTGATCACCGACTTCGCACCGCCCTGCGGTATCTGCCGCCAGGTGATGATGGAGTTCTGTGATCCCGATACCTTCCGCATCATCCTGACGAACGGCAAGGAAGTGCGCTCCTATACGCTCGCGGAATTGTTGCCTCTGGGCTTCGGCCCGTCCAAGCTGGATTGAGAGGGGAGTAGCGTATGCGCGTATACGATCTGATACAGAAAAAGAAAAACGGGGAAGAGCTGACCCCCGCCGAGTTGGATTTTTTGGTGCAGGGATACACAAACGGTGCCATCCCCGATTACCAGATGTCCGCCTTCGCTATGGCCGTGTATTTTCAGTCCATGACCGCCGCGGAAACGGCGGCGCTGACGGATGCTATGGCTCGCTCCGGCGATACGGTGGATCTGTCCTGCTTTGGGGATCTGTCGGTGGACAAGCATTCCACCGGAGGCGTGGGGGATAAGACCACGTTGATTGTGGCCCCCATCGTGGCATCCCTTGGGTGCAAGGTGGCAAAGATGTCCGGCCGCGGCCTCGGTCATACGGGCGGTACGGTGGATAAGCTGGAAGCGATCCCCGGATACAAGACCACCCTGACGGGGGAAGAATTCCTTAATCAGGTCAGCGAGATTGGCGTGGCCGTCATCGGCCAGAGCGGCAATCTGGCTCCCGCCGATAAAAAACTGTACGCCTTGCGGGACGTGACCGCCACGGTGGATTCCATCCCTCTGATTGCGTCCAGCATTATGAGTAAGAAGCTGGCCGCCGGCTCCCACTCCATCGTTTTGGACGTGAAGTTCGGCAGCGGCGCCTTTATGAAAAACGAAGAGGATGCGGCCGCCCTGGCCCGCGCTATGGTGGATATCGGAACGGAGTGCGGCCGAAACGTGAGCGCCGTGCTCACCAATATGGATATCCCCCTGGGATGCGGCATCGGTAATGCCCTCGAAGTGGAGGAGGCTATGGAAGTCCTCCGGGGCGAAGGCCCGGCGGATCTTCGGACGGTGTCCGTCGTCCTTGCCTCCCATATGGTGTCCCTTTCCTTGGGCATTACGGTAGAGGAAGCCAAGTCGCGGGTGGAGGATGCCCTCGACAGCGGCCGTGCCCTGAACACCTTCCGCCGCTGGATCACTGCCCAGGGCGGTGACGGCGCGGTGTGCGACGATCCTTCCGTGATGAAACGATCCTCCATCATCCGCGAGGTGCGCGCCCCGAGGGATGGATACATCACCCATATGAACACGGAGAAGATCGGCGAGGCCGCCGTGGTGCTGGGTGCGGGACGCACCCAGAAAGAGGATGATATCGATCCTGCCGCCGGCTTGCGGATTCTGAAAAAGACCGGCGATTTCGTGCAGGCGGGCGACGTGCTTGCCTATCTTCATACGGAGAGCGAAAAATCTTTCCGGGAGGGCGAATCCCGGTATCTGGATGCCATCGAATTCGGTGAGAATGCACCGGAAACGATGCCCCTCATCTCCCGCGTGATTCGGGCGGAGAAGTAAAACAAAAAGGGCTGTGAAACAGCCCTTTTTCTGT
Organism: Eubacteriales bacterium; assembly: GCA_045129535.1. Taxonomy (GTDB): domain Bacteria; phylum Bacillota; class Clostridia; order Oscillospirales; family CAG-272; genus SIG701. Next base: position 1,527 of record JBGVJO010000203.1, on the reverse strand, counting down.
TTTTATGTATTATTCGTGGTTGACTTTTCTGCACCGATTTTTCTCCCAGTGGGTGTGTGCCATTTTTAGGCAAATCACATACAAAGCGGCAACGTACAGCATCCAAATCAAAGCGCTTGCCACCTGCACAATTGAATTCTGTATCAAATAGTTTGGAATGAAATCGATAAAGAATGAAGCGGAAGCCAGCACAAAGGATGCTCCCGTTTTTCCCATAATGGACGGAGGAACCACTGCAATAACTCCAGAGGCAATCACAAGAAACACTGCCTCCGCTTTAGCGAATTTTTTCAGGTGCTGTACGAGCAGTTCCTTGCCGAACACGCCTGCTTCGGTTGTTTTCAAGTAGAATGTTTTATACTCACCGTTGTCGAGAAAATATATTTTATAAAAGGGGAGTATAAAGCCAAGTGTCATGCTCAAATCGAATACCAAATCACTCCACATTCGATGATCGGCACTTTCGTAAACCAGAGATTTTACCAATGTGTTGGCCAACAGCATGCACACAAACCCAATGCCGAAGACGGCAAAGTTTGACAACAAGAAACGAAGAAATCGGCCAAAGAAATCTTTCATAATGATATCTCCTTGTTTTGGATAGGGGTATACTGCGTATTTCATTATAGAGTAATGTGACACTATTGTCAATAACTTCTTAGTTGCTGTGGAGAGTTTACGGATTGCATACCTTGCACGGCTCATATCCCCGCGTCAATAATTCCTGCCGCTCTCCCGAGAAATACTCCCGGTTTTCCGCTTTGATCTTCCCCACGCTGGAGCAGGTGGGATCGTGGAATTTTTTCGAGCTGATATTCAGAACGTAATCGCAGGTAACGTCGTCGGTGGAAGCATCGGTGGTGATTTCAGCTTCCGGCACTTCGGCTGCGCCCGAGGAGGTGACGGGTGCCCAGATATCGTCATTCAGGGTGAAAAACTCAATGCCGTCCGTCGGATCATCCGCCTGACATCCGCACAGAAGCAAGGCAAGCAGGGTGAGAAGCAACGCCAGATTTCGCATTCGGTGACCGCCTTCGTGTTTTTTCTACAGTATACACCACCGCCGTCCGAAATGCAAGAGGGGTGTTTTGGGCTCGCCGGCATAGATTTTGTACAAAAAATCCTGTGTGAGTTTGCTGTTTTTCTCCACTTACTCCATTGACGGCACATGGCGATTGTGTTATGATAAAGGAAAATTTTCCATGATTTGTGAGGATGTCGTGAAACACCAGTCTCTTTTGAAGATCGTTTTGTGCGCTATGATGGCCGCCCTCGTATGCGTGGCTACCATGATTATTACCGTTCCCTCGCCCTTGGGTGGATTTCTCAACCTGGGCGACGGCCTCGTGCTGCTGGCGGGATGGCTGCTGGGCCCCCTTTACGGATTTCTTGCCGCGGGTCTGGGCTCCGCTTTGGCGGATCTGTTCCTCGGATACGCCTTTTACGTGCCCGGCACCTTCCTTATCAAGGGCGTGAGCGCTCTGTTGTGTGCTTTGTTGATCCGTGTCCTGAGCCGTTCCAACCGGA
>JBGVJO010000202.1:0-2598 GCA_045129535.1 Eubacteriales bacterium | reverse complement strand
TTGATATCGGGTTTTTAACCAAGCTTGCGAACGTGAAGCATTGCACGGGGATTACGGAGAATTCCGTCAATTTGGGGAATTTTTACCCGATTTTGTGTCCGTTTGAGAACGGCGGTTTTGTCGAAAACGTATATTATTCGGACGGCGACCCCTTTGTTTCGGAATGTGCGGAGTATAAAATTAGTCTAACCTTGCCCAAGGAATACGAAGTGGCGTTCACGGGGGATTTGGCGGGGGAAAGAACGTTGGAAAGTAAAAAGGTGTATACCATGTACGCGATGAACGTGCGGGATTTCGCTTGCGTGTTGTATAAAAACGCCCGTGTTATCAAGCTGGAGCAGAACTACCGCTCTACGAAAAACATTTTGGATGCAGCTAATGGAGTAATCAGCAGAAACGACACCCGTCACGACAAGAAACTGTGGACTGCCGGTGAGGCCGGTGAGCGCATCACTCTGCGGAAGCTGGGCAACCAAAACGACGAGGCCAGATATCTGTGTGACCAGATCCATAAGGATATGCGCGAGAAGCACTACTCCTATCGGGATTTTGCCGTGCTTTACCGCACCAATGCTCAGTCCAGAAATATTGAGCAGGCATTTGCCAAAAGCGGTATTCCCTACCGTATGCTGGGCGGTCTGCGGTTCTACGACCGTGCGGAAATCCGGGATATACTTGCTTATCTGTGTGTGATCAATAATCCTCTGGACGACGTCCGTCTAAAACGAATCATCAACGTGCCTAAGCGCGGTATCGGTGACAAATCCATTCTGACGGCGGAATCCATGGCGCAGGCAGGCGGATACTCTATGCTGGAATTTATCCGTCATGCCACGGAATACAAAGCGATTCCCCAAGCGGCCGCCAAGAGCATGGAAGCATTTGCTCAGCTGATGGATGAGTTGCGGCACAAGGCCGCACAAGGCGGAGTTGCCGATCTGATTCGTTCCATAGTGGACGTTACGGGATACGGCAGAATGCTGGAGTTGGCCGGAGCCGAGGAGGCCGATCGCATCGACAATATCGGTGAATTGATCACGTCTGCCGCGCAGTATGAGCAGAGTGCGGAGGAGCCCTCCCTCTCCGAGTTCCTTGAGGACGTGGCGCTCGTTTCCGACGTGGATAAATACGACGAGGCGGCCGATGCCGTGGTATTGATGACGATCCACAGCGCCAAGGGACTGGAATTCCCTGTCGTGTTCCTGCCCGGCATGGAAGAAGGTCTGTTTCCCGGACGGCAATCTATCATGAATCCGGATGAGATCGAAGAAGAGCGCCGTCTTGCCTACGTGGCCATCACCCGTGCGAAGAAGAAGGTGTACATAACCCACGTGCACAACCGCATGCTGAACGGGTCTACACAGTACAATCCAATCTCCCGTTTTGCCGAGGAGATCCCGCCGGAATTGGTGGAGGAGATAGATACGTACTCTTCCGTTCCTATGCAGAAAAAGGTATCCTTTGCCGATGCCGGCCAGAGTTACGGATATGCGCCGCGATCCTTTGGCGTGTCCCGTCCGGCTGCGTCTCCCCGAACGGTTTCTCCCGGAGCGGCAGTCAAATCCTCCCTTCCTGAATTTGCTGCGGGCGATCGCGTGCGCCACACTACGTTCGGGGACGGTGTTATCTTGTCCACAAAAAATATGGGCGGCGATATTCTTTACGAGATTGCATTTGACAAGGTTGGTACCAAAAAACTCATGGCAACGTATGCCCGATTGAAAAAAGCGGACCAATAATACATTATTTGGCGAAAAACCTTTGACTTTTTGCCCGTATTGCGGTACAATAATTTATAATTTATATTCTACGGAGTGTGTTATGAAGAACGATAAGAAAATGGTTGAGCAGATTACGTCCATGGACGTGGATTTTGCTCAGTGGTATACCGACATCTGCAAGAAGGCAGACCTGATCGATTACTCCAGCGTAAAGGGCTGTATGATCATTCGTCCTTACGGCTATGCGATCTGGGAGAACATCCAGAAAACTCTGGATACCCGATTCAAGGAACTGGGTCACGAGAACGTGTACATGCCTATGTTTATTCCCGAATCTCTTCTGCAGAAGGAGAAGGATCACGTAGCGGGATTTGCTCCCGAGGTTGCCTGGGTTACCCATGGCGGCAGTGAGCCCCTTAATGAGCGTCTGTGTGTGCGTCCTACCTCCGAGACTTTGTTCTGTGAGCACTTTGCCAATATTATCCGCTCTTACCGCGATCTGCCGGAGCTGTATAATCAGTGGTGCTCCGTAGTACGCTGGGAGAAGACTACCCGTCCTTTCCTGCGCAGCCGCGAATTTTTGTGGCAGGAAGGTCACACTATGCACGCAACGGCTGAGGAGGCTCGTGAGGAGACCATCCAGATGCTGAACGTGTACGCGGACTTCCACGAGAAGGATCTGGCAATTCCCGTCATCAAGGGTGCCAAGACTCCCAGTGATAAGTTTGCAGGTGCGGAAGACACCTATGCAATCGAAGCTTTGATGCACGACGGTAAGGCACTGCAGGCGGCAACCTCCCACTTCTTCGGTGATGGCTTTGCCCGTGCATTTGATATTACTTATACGGACCGCGAAAACAAGCTGGTATATCCTCAT
>JBGVJO010000201.1:0-2402 GCA_045129535.1 Eubacteriales bacterium | reverse complement strand
TTCCGCGCCCGGCTCATCGCAGGAGATTACAGATACGTAATTAAACTTCTTGACGCCGGCCCGCTTGGCCTCCTCGTACAGATTCATATTGCCCTTGTGGTCAATATCATACGCGGTGAAGCGGGTGGATGCGCCGGTCAGACCAACGGTGGTAATGACCACGTCAGCGCCGTCGCAAAGTCCCGCGAGCGTATCGGGATTGGTGGCATCGATCGCCACAAAGGTGTACTTGCCCTCGCAACCTTCCACGGGAGTTTCCTTCAGATCGGCCGCAACCACTTCGTGGCCGTCGCGGCAAAGGCATTTCAAAACGTCGGCGCCCAGATTACCGAAGGCACCTGCCAATACAACTTTCATTGTCCGTACTCCTTATTTCTTATTCTTTTCTTTCGCACGCTTGTCGTTGATGATCTGCATATGCTCGACGGTGATCAGCTCTACCCCGTTCTCCTTTGCCCAGTCCACGCAGCCTTTGAGAACCAGGGGCAAAAATACACGCGGCACGCCGAGAATCGTCATCAAGGCTTCATCGGTGAACTTCACCGTATCGTCGGCACGGTCCGCCGCATAGCGGACGGACTCCAGGGAGGCCTGACGCATCTGAAGCAATTCCGCACGCATTCTCGTCTTGCGGTGGAACCAGAAATTTTTGGAATCACGGTAGCCGTAATCCACGGGAAGCGCGGGGAAATCCTTGGCCTTTACGCCGTTGATGATGGCATCGCGGTACTTTTTCTTCATAAGGATCTTATCCACGCGGAGGATGAAGTGGGCACCGAACTTACTGGTAATGCCGTTGAAATCGTGGTAGGGACCCTCGTATCCGTTGAGCTCGCCGGGCAGATCCTTATCCGCGCCGTCCAGCTCCCGCATCCAGGTGCACTCGATTACCTCGATGGCATCCGTCATCACCTGCGGTCTGCTCTCACCGCTTTCTTCCTCCAGCAGGCTCTTCTCCAATTTGAAATTGCACTTAGGCATCTTTTCCGACGGCTTATCGCCGGGCCAGGACAGCTTTACCGCTTCCTTGAAGGTGGCGGGCTTATCGTCGATGAAGTTGAGGGCGCACTTACCGGTGCGGAGGATGTTCTGTGCCGTATTGGAGGAATTGCGGCAGCACAGAAGCATAGCGTAGTAATCCTTACCGGCCACGTAATAGGGCTGCACCAGAGAGTACGGGCCCAGATTGGTGGTGCCGTCCTCACAAAGGGTACTGATTACCACGGTGGGCATCGGGAAAAACAGAGAGGTCTGGTAAAAATTATCCACGATGCGAAGATTTTCAAAACTGCTCATGATGGACTCCTTTTGTATTACTGTTATAATAATTTCAGAAGAACGGGAGCAAACCGCGCAAAGTCCTCCCCGGCCATCGTCCAGGAAAGGAGGGACTCCGCGATGAATTCGGCAAGGAAGGCCTGATCCTTCGCCGTGTCCCGATGGCAGATCGGGCGAACCACCTCTGCCAATTGAGTGCGAAGCAATTTGTGCTTTTCGGTAAATGCGCTGACGAACACCTTGGCCGCATCCGCATCCCGGAACAAAGCGCTGTGCCGATCGGCAAATTCGCGCAGTACCGTATACATATGGAATAAAAGCCCTTCGGCATCCGTCGGTGCCTCCACCATCCGGGCAAGGCACTCCTGCCAATCCTCCAGCATAAACGTGGCGATCAGCATATCCTTCGAGGGGAAATAGTTATACACCGTTCCCACACCTACCCCGCACTCCCCCGCTACGGAGCGGATGGTGGTGTTTTCGTATCCGTGGCGGTTGATCTGCTCACGGGCCGTGTCAAGCAGCTGACGACGGATATTTTCGATGATCTTCGGCATAACTCACCTCCTATTATGAACGTGTTCACTTAACCATATTGTACTATATCGATAAAGCAAGTGTCAATATGTTTTTCGGAAATTATACTGTATTTCCACAATCACTAATTCCGGACGATTGAAAATCCGGGGAATCCGTGTAGTTTCTCTGGCCAAGCCGCGGCTCACGATCATACAAGTATCGTTTTGCTCATATAAACCGCCCGCATATTTCGGAAACAGACCTTGATTGGGTGCGATCAGTCCGTTCATCACGTAAGGAATCCGCCACTGTCCGCCGTGAGCGTGCCCGCACAGCACCAGATCAAAATCCCGGGCGGCGTACGTATCAAAATGCTCCGGACGGTGGGCCAGAAGAACGGTGTACGTATCCTTATCCACGTCGGAGAGAACGAGGTCCAAACTATCCTCGTAGGAAAGCGCATCGGGATCCAGCAAATACATCTCCGGATCGTCCACGCCGCAGATCGTAAGCATTTCCCCGCGTATATTGAGTGTCACAGCTTCCTGGGACAACACGGGAATCCCGTACTTTTCCAAGATCGCCATCTTGGCACCGAAGGCCTC
>JBGVJO010000200.1:0-1138 GCA_045129535.1 Eubacteriales bacterium | reverse complement strand
AGGTGCGCCAAGGCGGTCCTTTTTTCGTCTTATTATTCCGTGGGGATCTTGAAAATCGCGTCTCCCAGGTAGGCGATGATCACCTGGGCATCGGCGGTGTTTACCACGCCGTCTTGGTTCACGTCCATATAAGGCAATTCTGCTTCGTCGATGGGATAATATCCTGCCGCATACAGGCGGATGGCCAGCGCGTCGGCAACGGTCAGCTTCTCGTCGCCTGTAGCATCGGCGTACATTTTCCACTGGGCGGAGAAGGTAACGGTATCCCCGACCACACTCGTCAGATCCGTTGCCGCCTCATCCATAGCAAACAGATAGGGGGTATAGGCCTCGCCCATCTCGGCGGCGGTGAGCCACTTCTTGTCGTTTGCATCCGTCTTGTTCACGCAAAATACGGTGTTGTCCGATGCACGCTCGGCACTCCATCCCACGAAGGCAAAGCCCTTACGGTTGATGTTGGTGCCCTCGTTGGACACGGGATCCCCCAACAGGATCGTTCTCTGAAGCAGAGAGCCGATACCGCGATTGGCCTTATAGCGAACGCTGAAGGTGGGAATCTTCTCCCGGCTGGGAGTGAACGTGTAGTCTTTCAGTCTCCATACGGCGTCGTGATCCGTGTCGTAAGCGTTGCGGCGGGCGTTGCCGTTGAAATACAGCTTGCCGTCCACGCCGATGGCACAGTCCTCCGCTTCCAGAAGACCGCGGTAATTCTTGTCGCTCTGGAGGAAGAAGACCATATCCGCACGGGGCTTGATGGTACCCTTGGCACCCTTCAGATCGTAGCCGAGGATGATGCTCTGGTGCATGGTCTCCTCTTTTTCACATCCGGCCTTCACCACGAAAAGGAAATCGTCCTTGAAGAACATACCCTGATTGAGGAAGGTGGAAATATCGCAGGGGCGGCCGTCCAATTCAAATCCCGTATAATCCAGGGTACAGATGGCTACCGCATTCAGATTTCCCGATTTGGCACCGGTTTTGATGCTTGCCTCGGAAATATAGATACCGCTCTTGAAGAGGAACGTGATCTTCTCCTCGGTGATGGAACGGATACCGAAGGATCCGGGAATAAAGGCGGATCCGCCCGAGCGGATCTTGTACTCGTACGTCAGTATCAAGGCGTCGTCCCGAATGTCGT
>JBGVJO010000199.1:0-2922 GCA_045129535.1 Eubacteriales bacterium | reverse complement strand
CCAGCGCTGTGTCCTTGATAAGGGTGATGATCTCGTTGGACATGGGGGGCACGATCCGCTGGATCACCTGCTTCAAAATAACGTGGCGGAATACCTGCCCCTTGGTCATACCCAGCACATAGCCGGCCTCGTACTGACCTTTGGAAATGCTTTCAATACCGCCGCGGTAGATCTCGGAGAAGTAGCAGGCGTAGTTGATGGTGAACGCGATCAGTACGGCGATGATCCGTCCGGCATCGTTCACGGCGTAGTTGATAAAGAAATAGCGGTCCACCTGGCTGAAGATGGGGGTGTTGAACAGCAATCCGGGCACGTAATAGATGATAAAGATCTGCAGCATCAGCGGCACACCGCGGATGATCCACACAAATACCTTGGAAACCGCTCTAAGCGGCTTGATTTTGCTCATAGAGCAAAAGGCGATGGGCAGACCCAGCGGCACGCCGCACAAAAGTGTGACGGCGAAGATCAGCAAAGAGATGAGAAATCCATCCCAAAGAAACAAAGTACCTTCCCAAAAGTACATAACAGACTCTCCCATTGAATCAAACAGTGATAACGCAGCACAGGGGCAGCAGATTCTGCCGCCCTGTGCGATATGTATACGGTATTACTTCTGGGAAGAGAAATCCGTGATGGCGGTGTTGGCCACGCCGTATTTCTCAGCCAGGGCGGCGATGGTGCCGTCCTCAGCCAGCTTCACCAGCTGGGCATTGACCTGAGCGGTCAGATCGCTTCCCTTCTTGAAGCCGATGGCGTAGAATTCCACGTCGCTGGACAGCGCGTCCACGATGGTCAGATTAGCATAGTCACCCTTGCCGCAGTAGCTTCTTGCCAGCTGAGCGTCCAGCACAGCAAAATCAACGGTGCCTGCATTGACCTCAAAGAGGCAATCGGTCTGGTAGTTGAATCCCTTGATAACGGCTCCCTCAAAAGAGTTACCGTAGGTCTCGCCGGCGGAACCGCTCTCCGCAGCACCCTGCTTACCGGAAAGATCGGCGGCGGTTTTGATTTCGGAATCCGCACGTACTACGATCACCTGGCGGTTCTCCATGTAGTTGTAGGAGAAGTCCACCTTCTCGGCACGAAGGATGCCGTCATCATCGGCGGTGTTGCAGGTGAATCCGTTCCACACACAATCAATGGCGCCGGAATTGAGGTCGGTGTACTTCTGGTTCCAGTCGATTTCCTGGAAGATCACCTTGTAGCCCAGATTGCCAAAGACGGCCTCGGCCAACTCCGTATCAAATCCGATGAGCTTGTTGTTGTCATCAAAATAATTCATGGGCGCGTAGACGGTGTAGCCCACCACTACGGTCTTCTCTTCTGTTTCTGTGCAGCCTGCAAAGCAAGGCAGGAGCATCAGGGCGGCCAATACGATTGCAAAAAACTTTTTCATGATTATCTTTCCTTTCGGGGGTTCGGCGGTGCCGATGTGTTTTGGATGCACCCATTATACTTCACCACACTAAAGTTGTAAAGTACTTTTTGAAAATTTTCTGGATTTTGGAAGATACGACAGGATCGGCGGGTAAAATTGGCCGTGAGTTGGCAATTTAGCACAAAGAAATTGACTTCATCTTGATGAAACACGGGAAAGCGCATCAAAAAAAGCAAAAAGGACCACCTTGCGGTGATCCTTTTCTGGGTGTTCGCTGGCTTTCCCTTACCGATTCTCATAGCGGAACAGGACGCCGGGGTAGATATACAGAATTTTATCCGGGTTGTAGTCCATTGTGATAAGATAGAATTTTTCACCCTCTTTGGAGAATTGCACCGCATATTCCAGGCGGGTTCGCGGATTCTCCATATTGCCTGCGACATAGGTCTTTCCGCTGGCAAAGGAAAAGATGTAGTCAAAATGATAATGTTTGGTTCTTTGACGCCACGGCAGCTCCCGGATTTCCAAATGACAGAATATATCCTCGCTAACGCTGAACTCTCCCGCATTTACTGCAAGGATGGTGCGGACACTATCATAGATAATGCTCCCAATCTTTACGAGAAAGAACACCGCAATCACAGCCGCAAGAACATAAAAAATCACTCGTTTGCCGAAAAACACCGTAAGTTCAAAATAGATCGCCCCTATGACCAGCATAGTCAAAGGGATCAGAAGCAATAACCCCCAGAGGCCGGCCGTTGCATCCCTTTTTAGTTTTCGTCCAATGGCTGCGCGAGTAAGCGCTTCCCGATGATCTTTGGAATTGTACATGGTGCTCTCCGAAAAAGATAGTGGTATAGTTATATTGTAGCATCACGGCAAAACGAAATCAAGGCATCGGATATGATTGGATCTCATTTCTTGCCCTTCGCCTTTCGGGAAAGGACAAACGAGGAAACGGTAAGAGCGATCAGCGCCAATGCGACAACGCCGCCTACGGCGAGAATCCATATCGTATGGTCCCCGTCCGTAACATACGGAGGATCCGTCTGAATTTCCTCAGTGAACGTGATGCGGCCGTTCGCTTGTGCATATCTGTCGTCAATGACTCCACCAAGATGATGAACAACGTATCTCTCAAGAATTTCAACGTCGAGAATACCCGTGTCGCTAACCACGTCAGCTCCTTCAAACATCGTCATTCCGTCGCCGTTCTCAAGGAGAATAAAGTTGTTGGACGCAACGGTATACGTCTTATCAAGCGCAAGCGGTTCATACTTTCCGCTCTCAGAGTTTAAAACCTCGACGTTGCAGACTCTCGAGTTTGCCTCACCCAATGTGTTTACAGAAAAACTCAAACCCGAAACGTGTGGGAAATTTGCGTTTTCCTCAGGCCATTTTGAAACGGAGGCCTCAAGCATTTCAAGCAGGGTTTTTCCGCTGACTTCAACAACAACGCCGGTATTATTAAAGGGCAAAACGTTCAGAAGATCATGGAACGTAATATCTCCCGATTCAATATGAGAGCGAATTCCCCC
>JBGVJO010000198.1:0-1027 GCA_045129535.1 Eubacteriales bacterium | reverse complement strand
CAAAGGATCCCCGCTTTGCCTCCGCCACGAGGACAGATAAGGATCACTTTGCCCGGGCTATCACCGCAGCGGACGGTGCGATCGGCCGTGCGGTACAGATCCTGGACAAAAAAAGCGAGGAGGGCGCCGAATACCTCTCTGCCAGAGAGGATGCCTGTCGGACGGTTTCGCTTCTGTTTTTCCCGGACTACCACGATGCAGTTGATCTGCTCGCCTCCCTTCCCAAGGCACGGGAGGACGTTTTGTCTCTTATGCGTCTCATTCTGATGGCCCTGCGGGATCTGGCTGCCGTCAAGAAAAACGCCTCGGTATCGCTTATGCTGTACGTGTCCCCGGAAGAATGCAGAAATATCAGTGACAGGGTCAGCATTTCCCGTATATCCGCCGCTTACGACGAGGTCTTCATTGCCCTGAGCGATATCCAATCCAACGCCTCCGTGCGCACTGTATTTTCGTCCCTTCTTTTAAACAAACACTGAACGAAAGGATGCGGTTCAGCCGCAATCAATATATCAAATGTCACAGGATAACAGAATGCACCAGAACTTCGGTGCTCCCGAAGAAACCGAGATTATCGGTGTCCGCTTCCGCGACACCGGCAAGGTATACTATTTCTCCCCCGAGGGGATCACCGCCAAAGAAGGCGATCACGTCGTGGTGGAAACCGCACGCGGCTTGGAATTCGGCGAGGTTATGATCGGCAACAAGATGGTGCCCACCTCGGAATTGGTGCCGCCCCTGCGCCCCGTTCTCCGCATCGCCACCAAGAACGATTTTGAGCGTCACGAAGCCAACGTACAGCTGGAGAAAAACGCCTTTGACATCTGCCTGCAGAAGATCCGGGATCATAAGCTGGAAATGAAGCTGATCGACGCGGAATACACCTTCGACAACAACAAATTGCTCTTCTACTTCTCCGCCGAAGGCCGTGTGGACTTCCGTGAGCTGGTAAAGGATCTGGCCTCCGTTTTCCGTACCCGCATTGAATTGCGCCAGATCGGTATCCGCGACGAAGCCAAGATGATGG
>JBGVJO010000197.1:0-6654 GCA_045129535.1 Eubacteriales bacterium | reverse complement strand
AACTGCCAGGTCATGCTGTCCAATACTTACCATCTCCACCTCCGTCCCGGAGACGGACTGGTGCACGAGTTGGGCGGTTTGCAGAAGTTCAGCGGATGGACGGGACCTACATTGACCGACAGCGGCGGATTCCAGGTGTTCTCTCTGTCCCAGCTGCGCCGCATCAAGGAGGAGGGCGTGTATTTTGCCTCCCATATCGATGGCAAGCGCATCTTTATGGGCCCGGAGGAGAGCATGCGGATCCAGTCCCATCTGGCTTCCACCATCGCCATGGCCTTTGACGAGTGCATCGAGAATCCCGCCGAGTACAACTACGTGAAGTATTCCTGCGATCGTACCACCCGTTGGCTGCTTCGCTGCAAAACGGAATTGGAACGGCTGTCCCAGCTGCCCGGCACCATCAATCCGAAGCAGATGCTGTTCGGCATCAACCAGGGCAGCACCTATGCGGATCTTCGTATCCGCCATATGCAGCAGATCACGGAAATGGATTTGGACGGATATGCCATCGGCGGTCTGGCCGTAGGCGAGGAAGCGGAGGAGATGTACCGCATCATCGAAACGGTGGAGCCCTACATGCCCGAAAATAAGCCCCGCTACCTGATGGGCGTGGGCACGCCCCAGAATATTCTGGAAGCGGTGCACCGCGGTGTGGACTTCTTCGATTGCGTAATGCCTTCCCGTAATGCCCGCCACGGCAATCTGTTTACCTGGCACGGCAAGATGAATCTGCTCAACGAGAAATATGCGAGAGACTCCCGTCCCATCGACGAGAATTGCGGATGTCCCGCCTGCCGGAATCACAGCCGCGCGTATATTCGCCACCTGATCAAGGCCAAGGAAGCCCTCGGCATGAGATTGGCGGTTCTGCACAATCTGTATTTCTACAACGATTTGATGAAGAAGATTCGCGACGCTTTGGACGGCGACTATTTCGAGAGCTTCTATCAGAAGTATCATAACGCCCTGGCCGAGCGGTCTCAGGATTGAGGGGAAATCATCGATAAACTGCTTATTGGACTTGACAATGGTCATATTTCGGTGTATAATACACCAAATTCTATGGAGGATCGGCAATGCTTGACTATTTTGACTGTGTAAATTATACCGTCATTATGCAGCCCGCAGCCCCTGCTACGTATTGGCAGAGCGTCGGGCTTACATTGCTGTACCCTTATTCAGAAAAACAGAAGTAATTCTATAAGAATAAGACAAATGCAGTGCAAGCTACGATTCCATCGTCAGCCTGCACTGTTTTTATTTTCAGGAGGTTATGCTATGGATACAAAAGAGTATCTGGTAAACTACTATACAAACTACGATGAGGAAGGGCGATTGCTTTCCAAACACGGCAGGGTGGAATACATCACCACTATGAAATACATCGAGAAATATCTGCAACCCGGTATGCGAATTATGGAAATAGGCGCGGGTACCGGGCGGTACAGCCACGCATTGGCCGGGAAGGGATATCGCGTGGATGCAGTGGAGCTGGTTGAGCATAACATCGAGATTTTTAAGTCAAAGATCTGTGAGGGTGAGCCGGTGACGATCACCCAGGGCAATGCTACGGATCTGCCCGCCTTTGCAAGCGATACATACGATATAACACTGCTTCTCGGCCCGATGTACCATTTGTTCACCACGGAGGATAAACTGCAGGCACTGTCCGAGGCCATCCGCGTGACGAAAAAAGGCGGTATCATTTTTGCCGCCTACTGTATGAGGGATGCAAGTGTGCTTTCCTTTGGATTTGTCCGCGGGCAAATTCACAATATCATTGAAAAATGTATGATCAATACGGAGACCTTTGACACGTTCTCCCATCCGTGGGATCTCTTTGAACTGCATCGTAAAGAAGATATTGACGCACTGCGCAACCACTTTCCTGTTACCCAACTCCATTTCATCGCATCCGACGGATATACCAATCATATGCGGGAAACTGTGGATCAGATGGACGATGCCACGTATGAGTTGTTCCTGAAATATCATCTTGCTACCTGTGAGCGGCAGGATCTGATCGGGTATTCTAATCACACTTTGGATATTTTCCAAAAGAAATAAAAATTGCCGTACATCTCAACTCACAATAAGATGTACAGCAACATACTATTTCAATCATTACGCAAGGAAGAGGGGAGAACCATCTCAAACGCCGAAGTTTCTCCCCTCTTCCTCTTTGCCTTGCAGGCAAATTCACCTACTTCCTTCTCCTTGGCTGGTGAATGTGAAGAATAAACAAAAAACTGTTGTACGGTTTAACCTACAATGAGATGTAAAGCAGTTTACTATTTCGGCGAGCCAAGGAGATGGGGTGAATTTCGCACGTTAGGGCGAAAGAGGGGCAGGGAACTTCGGCGTTTGAGATGGTCCCTGCCCCTATTCATTTCACAACTGTGCATGTAGTAATTCCGTAATAGTCAAAGCATCGGATCGCATCCGCATCAATCCGCTCGCCGCTGACCACGATGGGTACTGCCGGCGGGCAGGATACGCTTACGTCGGACAGAATCCGTCCCAGGCTATCCTTGGCCGGAATCGTTTCCTTTGCTGCCATGGCCGCCTCACGGATCGACATAATCCGTGCCGGCAAACCCATTTCCGGCGGCCGTTCGGTGATCGCCGTCCGTCTCGGGATCGACAAAAGTGCCTCTCGCAGGCGGGCGATCCCGTCTATTCCCGTTTCGGGGGTCAGCATCATCACCGCGAAATCCCGATCGGCAAACTCGCACTCAACCCCACGCGCACGCAGGGCATCGGCGAAATCCACGCCCTCGTATCCGTAGGGTTTGGTGTGGACGGTCAGCTTCAGCGGCTCATCTCCAAACAGGGAATAGCCCTGTGCAGTCAGAGTATCCCGCAGACAGCGGATTTCCTCGACAGTGTCCGCCAGTTTCTCTCTATATCCGTCTGCCAGATAGCCGTTCACCGCGTCCAGCGATGCCAGAATCAGATAGGACGGGCTGGTGGTGCCGAACAGCGCCATGGCCGGCTTTGCCTGATTGGCGATCGCCTCGGGAATCGTGTCCGCCAGGTGCAGATACGCCGCACCCGTCAGGGCAGGGAGTGTCTTGTGGGCGGAATCGCAGACCATATCTGCTCCCATATCCATGGGATGGGCGGAGGTAGGCAGAAATTTCAAATACGCCCCGTGGGCGTTGTCAACGAGAAGCAGAGCGCCGTGCCGATGACAAACATCGGCAATTGCCGAAATATCCGCACATCCTCCCAGATAATCGGGGGAGGTCAGATACACCGCCGTGGGAGCGTCGGGCCGAGACAGTATAGCCTCAATCTCCTCCGCCGCAGGGGCGCAGGAGAGATAGCTTTCGCTTTTCGCGGGGCTGAGCCATACTACGTCCAAGTCCAGCAGCACCGCCGCGCTCAAAAAAGAGCGGTGGGCGTTCCGTCCCGCCAAAATCTTCGGAGATTTTCCCTGATGGCGGGCGTGTTGGTGTGCCAGATACAGCATAGCGCGGATGGAGAGGGAAGCCCCCTCCGTGGAGTACAGGGTGCGGCATCCGAACAGGCAGGAGGCGTTCTCCTCGCTTTCGAGGATGATCCCCTCCGGATGGAACAGATCGTCCGCCCCGTCAATCTCCGTGATGTCCCAGGACTCCATTCCCAAAAGGGATTGGCCTTTATGCCCCGGCATATGAAGCCGGAGCGTATCCGATTCGGCGTAGCGCCGAATAAAATCAAGAATCGGCGCTTTCATCGTCGTCCGCCATCTTGGCTACCTGCACCATAATGGCGCATTCCATTCTCTTGCGGAAGAGCTCGCAGCCATACTTGTACACGCCTTTGACGGAGCCGGTGGCGTGGTACGCGTTGGCGGCGCATCCGCCGGAGCAGTACAACCGTGCCCAGCAATCCCGGCACTCCTCACGGGAGTACACGTTGCAGCAGGCAAATTCGCTTTGCGCCTCGGTGTTGGTCACACCGTCCCAGATGTTGCCCAGCTTGTACTTGTCCTCGCCCACGAACTGGTGGCAGGGATACAAGTCACCCCAGGGGGTAACGGCCATGTATTCGGTACCCGATCCGCAGCCGGAGATCCGCTTATAGATGCAGGGGCCGCCGGTCAGATCGATCATATAGTGATAGAAGGTGAAGGGGTTGCTCGCACGCTCCCTCTCCAGCATCAACTCGGCCAGCTTTTCATACTGATCCAGTACGATGGGCAAGTCGGCCTCCGTCAACTCGGAGGGATCGCCGGGGGCACAAACCACAGGCTCCATGCTGAGCTCGTTGAAGCCCAGATCCAACATTACCTGAATATCCTTGAGGAAATCGGGATTGGCATGGGTGAAGGTGCCGCGCATGTAATAATTCTTGCCACCGCGAGCCTCCACCAGCTTCTGGAACTTGGGTACGATTCGCTCCCAGCTTCCGTTGCCGGCATAGTCCACACGGTAGCGGTCGTGGATCTCCTTGCGGCCGTCCAGACTGAGCACCACGTTGCTCATCTCCCGGTTGGCGAAATCGATCACGTCGTCATCCACGAGAATGCCGTTGGTGGTGAGGGTGAAGCGGAAATTCTTTCCGTGCTCCTTCTCCACACTGCGGGCGTAGGCTACCAGTTGCTTTACCACGTCGAAATTCATCAGCGGCTCACCGCCGAAGAAGTCCACCTCCAGATTGCGGCGGGTGCCGGAATTGGCGATCAGGAAATCCAGTGCCTGCTTGCCCACCTCAAAGGACATGACTGCCCGCTCGCCGTGGTACTTGCCCTGGCTGGCGAAGCAGTAGGAACAGTTCAGATTGCAGGTGTGGGCGATGTGCAGACAGAGGGCCTTCACTACACCGGAGGTCTTTTCCTTCAGATAGGGCGCCATCGCCTCAAAGGTGTCGGGGACGAAGAGCTGTCCGCTTTCCTTCAGATCCACGATCTGATCGTAGCACTCCTCCAGATCCTCACGGCTTACGTCACTCAGGTGCGCATATTTTTCCCCCATAGCGGCAAGGATATCCTCCCTGGAATCCTCCTCAAAGCGGGCGATCATATCGTAGGCGATGTCGTCCACTACGTGTACCGCGCCGGAGGATACGTCCAGAACGATGTTATATCCGCCCAGTTTATACTGATGAATCATATATGTACTCCTTTTTGGATAACAGATAAAAATGCCGCCTTGTCGGCGGCATTTACACAGCAATTATTTGCTGTTCTTTGCGCTTTCGCACTGCTGGTTAGCGATACCGCAGCTGGTCTTGCAAGCGGACTGGCAAGAAGTCTGGCACTCACCGCAGCCGCCTTTTTTTGCGCTCTCGCACAGATTGCGAGTCTTGATGGTCTTGATATGTTTCATAATCTTTAACCCTCATATAATATTGATTGAATTGTATGTATTATATCATCTTCTTCCCCCAAAGTCAATACTGTGGGAAAAATCCGTATGCTTTTTGTGTCACAAAAAGTGAAAACTCCCGAGTTTATCGGGAGTTTTTTGATTATTTCACGTAAATGCGGATGCTGATCGGCTCGACGGTCACATCACCCTGCTCGCGCCGGATTACGGCGGCACCGGCTGCGGCCTCATCCGCCACCAGATTCCATTCTCCATCCAAAGTGTAGGAGAGGGAATCCCCGGTGGGATTGATAACTGCCAGGGCAGAGTGGCCGAAGCGGATTTCCAGACGCCCGTTGCCCAGATCGGTGAAGGACACCTCACCGTAGCGGAAGGCCCCGTATGCCCGCCGCATAGCGATCAGACCACGGTAGTATTCCATGGTGCGGTACGCCTCGGAATCGGGGGTCAGCGTGTCCCAACGGATGTTGTTGATCGCGTCCGAGGATTTGTAGCTGTTCTCATCCCCGTCCTTGGAGCGAAGCATTTCCTCGCCCGCCTGGAAGAAGGGCGTGCCTCGGGAGATCATGAGCACGGCCGCACCCAAACGGTTCATTTCCGCCCGTGTCTCAGGGGAGTCTGCGGCGTTGGACAAAGCCAGCTTATCCCACAGGGAGTGGTTGTCGTGGGCACTCATATAGTTGATGACCATACTGTCCGGCACCTTCCAGCCGAATCCGCTGAGGCTGCCGCCACTGATGCCGAAGCGCACCTTGCCGGCGTTTGAGGGTCCCTCGCCGCTGATATAACCCCTCGACGTGGTCTGGAACACGCTTCCTTTAAGACCGTCGCGGATTACGTCGTTGAATACGGCAATCGTACCGATGGCGTTATTCGTTTTCGCAATCTTACCGATGTTGCCCTGATTCGCTTGGGGGGAGCCGTCCATGGTTGATCCCATATTCCAGCCCTCGCCGTAGATCAAAGCCTCGGGATTCACTTCGTGAATGGCCGCCTCCACCTTCTGCATCGCGGAAAGATCGTGCAGGCCCATAAGATCGAAACGGAATCCGTCCAGGTGGTACTCCTCCGCCCAGTAGCGGACGCTGTCCGCCATAAACTTGCCGAACATATACCGCTCGGAGGCGGTGTCGTTGCCGCAGCCGCTGGCGTTGGTGTTTACACCGGTTTCGCTGTATCGGTAATAGTAGTAGGGAACGATGCGGTTGAAGGAGCTGTTGACGTCGTAGGTGTGGTTGTATACCACGTCCATGATCACGCCGATGCCCGCCTCGTGGAGGGCACGGACCATCTCCTTGAACTCACGGATACGCACCTCACCGTTGTAGGGATCGGTGCT
>JBGVJO010000196.1:0-5500 GCA_045129535.1 Eubacteriales bacterium | reverse complement strand
CGGGAAGTGCTCCGAGCATACCGGCCAGTGCGGCCCAGATCACCCGGGCAAGTGGAATATGGCGGCGGAGTATGTGTACGCAAAGGGCGGCGGATGCCGCAAAGAGAAAAAACAACAGATTGATGCCCTGTGCCGTCAATTGAGGCACGTCCAAAACCATAGTCAAATAGACCACGAGAAGACCCGCACTGCCCACGCCCATTCCGCTGAGAATGGCTATAAGAAAAGCTGCCGCAACTGTTAGCCAATCCATATAAACACCTCAGCGGAACACCATACTGATCCCGGAATACAGAACCAGAACGGCAAAGATTTTTTTCAGTGCGGCGGTGGGGATCTTCCCGAGCAGAAGGGCACCGATCACTCCACCTGCCATAGCCGGCAGAATCAGCGGTGCCATCTCACTCATGTCGGCCGCGGATACAGTTCCATACAGACAGGCGGACAGGGCCGTAATGGGAATGACGGCAGCCAGCGTGGCCGCGAAAATATCCCGTACCCCGTCGGCTTGCGGATCCTTCATGCAGGACGAGAATGCCCATACGAGAAGTATACCTCCCCCGGCTCCCAGAAGGCCGTTCAGAAACCCGGCCGCCAGGCAGATCAAGGTGAAAATCAGAAACGCTTTTTTCGTTTCCCTTGTCGGTTTTATATACATATCCATTTCCTTTCAGCCATTCACGCCACCCTTTTACGCGGTGTGCGGGAAAATATATGAATTCATTTCAACTATGTTTGACGGAATACTTGTTTTTCTCTTTGATTTCTGTTATTATAATATATGATGCGGTATTTATGACCTTTTATTGAATCAGTATGCCCCGAGGCCATGATGTCATACATATACCCGTACTGATAAAGAGAGGACGTTTCCGCCAAACCGGAACCTGGAGATAGATAATGGCTGAGAAGAAGAAAAAGACGGAACAGAATAAGCGTAAAACCGTGAAAACGGCTTCCCGTTCCTATAAAAAGACTGCGGATAAAAAGGTGCCGACTGCCAAGGCCCGCGGAACAGAAAAGAAAAAAGAGCCGATCCGTAAGCCAAACGGACTGTTAGCGCAGCTCATGCCGTTTTTCCTTGGCGTGGCGGCCGTATTTATCGCCGTTTGTCTGCTTGTGTCCGGCGTCGGCGTCATTGGCTCCTTTATCAAAAACGTCCTGTTCGGCCTCTTTGCAGGCGGTGCATATATTCTTCCTCTGTTTTTGATCGTTGCTGCTTTTATGTGGCATAAGGACAGCGAAAGCGGTATGATCCCGTGGAAGACCGTTTGCTTCTGCGTTTCGTTCGTTATCGCAGTGATTCTGTTTCATTTTTTTGCCGGCGGTGCGGCAACCTTCGTGCCTGCCGAGCATTATAAGGCCGGCCTTGCCTGTACGGGCGGCGGTCTCGTAGGCGGTGTTCTCGGCGAGTTGATGATGCGCGGATTCGGCCGCATTTTGTCGCTGGTAATCCTTTGCCCCTGCCTGTTTGTGTTTGCCCTTCTGATGTTTGGAATTACACCCCGCACTTTGTGGGTGACCATCGCTTATGAGATTAAAATGTCCCGTGAGCGTGCTGCGGCTCGCCGCGCGGAGAAGGAGACCTTCGCTGAGGAGGACGAGGTGCCTCACACCTGGCAGAAGCCTGAATTGCCGCCCTATTCCGGTGAGCAGCAGCCCTTAAGTTATACGGATAATACCGGGGATATGGAAAAAACGCCGGTGTTTGGAAAACGTAAGAAAAAGAATTTCGACGTGGACGTGGCTGTGGACGATGCAGAGACCGAGCCGACTGCTTCTGCAGAAACGGCCGACAGCGTGATCGACGAGCAGATCTTCGATGAGGTTCTGCGACGTTCCCGGGAAAACATCGAGCAGAACGCCGCCGATGCCGAGGATGATCTGCCTTGGGATGAATCCATTGCCGCCGAAAGAAAGCCCGGCGACGTTATGGACAACGATGCGTTGAGCGGTATGGCGGACGACGTGCTGGATCTGTCCAAAATCTTCAGCGAAAGCACGGACGAGGAGCTCCTTGCCCGACTGCACGCTACCTACGATGCTCCCGCAGCGGAGGAGGACGGCAGCAATGCGGACGTGGAATTGGAATTGTCCGTGGAACGCCGCCAGCTGACGGAAAAAGCCGTTGCTCCCAAAGAGGAGTCAGCGCCTGCCGTTAAAGCGGAGGAAGAAAAGCCCCGTGAATATCAGTTCCCGCCCATCACTTTGCTGAGCCACGATGAATCCGCGTCTATGGAAAACGTGGCGGATGAGTTGCGTGACAATGCGGCAAAACTGGTACAGACCCTGGAGTATTTTAACGTTCGAACGAAGATCGTGGACGTAAGCCGCGGTCCTACCATTACCCGTTACGAGCTGCTTCCCGAGCCGGGAACGAGAGTGCGCTCCATTGCCAATCTGGTGGATGATATCGCCTTGAATCTGGCTACGTCCGGTGTGCGTATTGAGGCACCGATCCCCGGAAAATCCGCCGTGGGTATCGAGGTTCCCAATAAGAAATCCACCACGGTCCATCTTCGTACGCTTCTGGAGAATCCCTCCTTTACCAATGCGAAGAGCCGGATCTCCTGTGCCCTCGGACAGGACGTGGCCGGTGCGAACGTCTATCTGGACATCGCCCGTATGCCCCATCTTTTGATCGCCGGCGCCACGGGTATGGGTAAATCCGTTTGTATCAACAGCCTTCTGATCAGCTTGCTCTATAAGGCCAAGCCGGACGAGATGAAACTGATTCTCGTAGACCCCAAAAAGGTTGAGTTTAATATGTACAACGGCATTCCTCATTTGTATATGCCCGTTGTGACCGACGCCAAGAAGGCCGCAGGCGCCTTGTCCTGGGCCGTGTCTGAGATGGAGCGCCGCTATAGCCTCATCGAGGAAGTGGGCGTGCGTGACGTGAAATCCTATAACGAGATCACGAAGAACGATCCCCAGTATGAATTCCTGCCTCAGTTTGTCATCGTGATCGACGAGTTGGCCGATCTGATGATGATGGCGAAGACGGACGTGGAGGACTCCATTTGCCGTATCGCCCAGAAGGCACGTGCCGCCGGAATGCATCTGATCATCGGTACCCAGCGTCCTTCCGTGGACGTCATCACCGGTCTGATCAAGGCAAATTTCCCCTCCCGTATCGCGTGCCGCGTGTCGTCCCAGATCGACTCCCGTACCATCATCGACCGTGCCGGTGCGGAAAATCTGATCGGCCGCGGTGATATGCTGTATAATCCCGTTGGTGCGGACAAGCCGATCCGTGTGCAGGGTGCCTTCGTATCCGATCAGGATGTGGAAAAGGTTGTCACCTTTATCAAGACCCACAACAGCGGTGTGGAATATAACGCTTCCGCTATTGAGCAGGTGGAGCGGAATGCCGCCTCCATCGGTGCTTCCAAGAAGGGCGGCGCCGTCGCCGACGAGGGTGACGGAGCAGGGGAGGACGATCCGATGCTTCGCCCCGCCATCGAGCTGGCGGTGGAAAGCGGAAAGATCTCCACGTCCCTGATCCAGCGCAGACTGTCCTTGGGCTACGGCCGTGCGGCGAAGCTGATCGACCGTATGGAGCAGTTGGGATACGTAGGTGCACCGGAAGGACAAAAGCCCCGCGAGGTGCTGATTACCAAGGAGCAGTTTATGGAGATGGTCCTCAGGGATACGGATTCGTAAGTATAGCCCCGCTTTTTACAAAAATATTTACAAAAGTGAGTTTTGGTGCAGATAATGGGAAAACTAATTGTTATTGAGGGCCTGGACGGCTCCGGAAAAGGAACGCAGGCGGCACGGCTGGCCGAGTATCTTCGGGGAAAGGGCTGCCGTGTGCGGGAAATCAGTTTTCCGGACTACGAATCGGAGGGCTCCGTTCTTGTCAAAATGTATTTGGACGGAAAGTTGGGTGAGAATCCCGACGACACCAATGCGTATGCAGCATCTATGTTCTATGCGGCGGACCGATACGTGAGCTACCGCACGGATTGGGAGAAGGATTATCTGGATCCCGATACCATCGTGATTGCCAATCGCTATACGACGGCGAATGCATACCATCAGTTGTCCAAGCTTCCGCGGGACCGGTGGGAAGGATTCCTTAGCTGGCTGTGGGACTTTGAGTTTACGCGGCTTGGCTTGCCTCATCCCGATGCAGTGGTTGCCTTGTCTATGCGGCCGGAGGTATCCCGCGCGCTGATTGAGAAACGGTGTGTGGAGACCGGCGTGAAAAAAGATATTCACGAGGCGGACAGCAATTATCTGGAGCGCTGCTATGAGGCGCTGCATTATGCGGCTGATTCTTTGGGGTGGCATTTGCTGGAATGTGCCGAGGGGGGCGTGCCTCACTCCATTCCCGTAATGCAGGAAAAAATTTGCTGCGTGCTCGGACTGTAATCGTTGCAAATAGGGAATGGACGGAACATTTTCTTTATTGATTCGTCCCATATACAGTTGACTTGGAAAGGAAAAGGGTATGGTATATTTGTTTTTGGCGGATGGCTTTGAGGAGATCGAAGCCCTGACTCCCGTGGATCTTCTTCGCCGCGCCGGCGTGGAGGTCGTTACTGTCGGTGTTACCGGCAAGACGGTTACCGGATCCCATGGAATAGCCGTTTCGGCAGACGTAAGCGCCGATGAGGCATTGGCAATGTTGAAGGGAGGAAACTCTCCCGAAATGATCGTTTTGCCCGGCGGAATGCCCGGTGCCGCTACCCTGGATGCTTCTTCCGTCGTGGATACATTTATCGATGCGGCGGAAAAAGTGAATGCGTATATAGCGGCCATCTGCGCCGCACCGATGATCCTCGGTAAACGAGGACTTTTGCGCGGCAGACAGGCCACCTGCTTCCCCGGATTTGAGGAATATTTGGAGGGGGCTACCCATATGGACGTCCATGCGGTCACAGACGGTCGGTATATCACCGGACGGGCCATGGGCGCCGCCACCGAATTTGCACTGGCTCTCGTAAAAGCATTGAAAGGAGAAGGCGCGGCTGATTTTCTCCGTGCCGCTGTGTTTGCCTGATGAATTCCATCCGTAAAGTAAAAGATGAGATCCGCGCGGAATACAGCGCCCGACGTGCCTCCATGGATCCTGCGGAGAAGAAGCGCCGTGACGATGCGATCTGCCGTGCGGCCGTATCCCTTGTCAGCTTCCGTTATGCGGAATACGTGCTTCTCTATGCCGCCACGGAGAATGAGATCAACGTAAAAGAGATTGCCGAGGTGGCCCTTGCCCGCGGCAAGAAGATCGCGTTCCCCCGCTGCGATAAAGAATCTCATACGATGCAGTATCATATCGTTTCCTCTCTGGACGAATTGGAGAAGGATAGCTACGGTATTTTGGAGCCGCCGCCGGAGAACCCCATCTACGATCCCGAAAAGGATCTGGGAAGTGCCGTTTGCTTCGTGCCCGGTCTCGTGTACGATAAGGCCGGCTACCGACTGGGATACGGTAAGGGCTTTTACGATCGGTATCTGTCTCACTTCTCCGGCTGTACGCTGGGGGTTGTGT
>JBGVJO010000195.1:0-1555 GCA_045129535.1 Eubacteriales bacterium | reverse complement strand
GGACAGATCCAGCTGCGCCCGGCTGGGCTTGCCGCGGGTCAGATCCAGCTTCAGATTTTTCGCACGGGCGGCTGCCAGTTCCGCTGCCGCCTGGTCGCGGAGATTTTTCAGTTCACTTTTGGAAAGATTGGACCATATCATAACAAGATCGCCTTTCGATACTCTGTATTACGGTAAATTTCGCAGGATTTGGCACCATTTGATGCACAAAATGCATATTTTTCATATTTTCCATCATATTATACACGATTTCACGAAGGATTGCAAGATGGAACGTGCAAAAATTCATATTATTTTGAAAATTCTTTTCCCTACAGTATATGAAAAAAGGGGATGCCGTGTTTTCACAGCATCCCGTGGGATTACGATGGGTTTTCCGCCGATCCGGGCACGAGGGGCGACAGCCCTGCCCGCCGACGGCTGTAATTGGCGATAGCCAGCATATCCGTATCCTTTCCGGACACGTTGATTCGCAAAAGAATTTTTATATCCGTTTCCGGATCATACCACTCCGGCCGATCCTGGACCACCACCAGATCGTACCCTTCCCGCTTCAGCGCATCCATGGTTTCCTTCGTGTAGGCGCCGTTGGGGTAGGAAAGGATCTTATACTCCGCCGCGCCTAGATTGCGGGACAATTCCTCCTGTGCACGCCGTGCGTCTGCCAAAAAAGTCTCCGACAAAACCGATCGGGCGTTCATATGGGTGTGGGTGTGGGAATAGATGGACAAAACGCCCTCTCCCTGCGCCAGGCGCAATTCTTCCCAGGACATATGATGATCGGCGTACACGCCGGAGGTAATCACAAATACCGCCGCCGGCACGTCCAGCGCTTCCAGTATGGGCTGGGCCAGGGTCAGATTGGACAAATATCCGTCATCGAAGGTAACGATGAAATAATCCTGCGCCAGGCTATAGTTTCCCTCCACGTAATCCTCCACGGATAAAGGAAGGTACCCCAACGCCATCAGCGACACAAGATTGTCCCGCAGATTCTGCGGGGTGGTGTTCCACTCGTGCGCCAACGTGGGATCCACCGTCAGATCGTGGTACATCAGACCGAGAATATCCCCGCCCTCCGTTTCTAGAATGGGCGCGTCCTCCGCCACACTCCGCTGGACCACGTCCGAGGAAGCCTCCCAAAGCCGATCCACGACGGGGGTAATCACATACGTGCGGGCCTGCCGCTCCGTTTCGTACACGGTGGGAAGGTCAAACTCCGGAGGCGTGGTTACAAATCCCCACAGCACCGCCGCCGCGAAAGCGGCAAACAGCAAACGCAAGAAAAATCGCTTCAGCAAACGGCTCCCTCCCATCCTATCGGCATAACAATACAATTATACCCATTTTTTGCACAAAATGCAATGCACCGCGGAAAAAAAGCCCGCCGGGGGAGATATTGTTTGAAAATGCTCTTGACTTTTGGGGCCTCCCGTGCTAAAATATTTAGGTCCTATGGGGTTTTATAGGGTAGGATAGAGGCGCTTTCCTTTCGGGGAGTGTTGAATAATAGAATAAGATAGATTTTCGGGGTGTGGCTCAGTTCGGTAGAGCG
>JBGVJO010000194.1:0-1098 GCA_045129535.1 Eubacteriales bacterium | reverse complement strand
CTGTTCGAAACCTTTTCTGCCAGTGCGACGGTGGGGCTGTCTTTGGGACTTACCCCCACGTTATCTCTGGCGAGCAAGATCGTCGTAATGATTTTGATGTTCTTTGGCCGCGTGGGAATCCTTACCATTGCCACGCTGCTCAGCGATAAGGAAGTCCGGGAAAAGAATCAAATGCAGTATGCGGATACCCATCTGATGATCGGGTGAGCGGGAAAGGATACATTTTTATGAGAAGTTTTTGCATAGTGGGCCTGGGATGCTTCGGTATGGCATTGACCAACGCGCTTCTGGAGAAAAAACTGCAGGTAATGGTTATCAGCGAGGATGCGGAGGCAGTCAATGCGATTGCGGATCGGGTGACCAGCGCCGTCATCGGTGATCCTACCAGCGAAGCCGTGCTTCGCTCCTCCGGCGCTGTTGATTACGATTGTGCCGTAGTTTGCATTGACGATAATATGAGCGACAGTATTCTTGCTACGATGATACTGAAGGAATTGGGTGTAGCCGAAGTGGTTGCCCGTGCAATGAACGAGCGTCATAAACGGATTCTCACCCGCGTCGGTGCGGATATGACCGTATTCCCCGAGGAGGATATGGGCGACCGCCTGGCCCAGGTGCTGGCGAAAAAGGACGTTCTGGAATATTTCAGCTTCTCCGACGATTATTCCATCGTGGAGATGCACGTACCCAAGGATTGGGTAGGACGGTCTATGATCGATATTCATATCCGTCATCGGTACGGCGTAACGGTCGTGGCGGTGCGCCACGCAGGCGGACGGTTGGATCCGCTTCCTAGCCCGGATGCTCTGTTTGAAGAGGGAGATACGATTACCGTGGTGGGTACGGACGACCGGATCGAAAAGCTGACAAAACGTCTACAGTAACATATATCGAGCGGCAGAGGGAAATCCTCTGCCGTTTCTTTATGCTTTGACAAGACAGGCAAAGCGTAAAAATGCGGATTTTGTCACAATTATGTGTTAAATGTCCATAATAATTGATAAATATCACTCGATAAAAATGGGCAAAATGCCAAACATCCTATTGATTTTTATAGATTTGAGTGCTATAATGAAAATGGTAGGTAATTTCTGCCTG
>JBGVJO010000193.1:0-1650 GCA_045129535.1 Eubacteriales bacterium | reverse complement strand
TCGGGGAGAAGATCCTGATTCAGCTTGATGATCTCGCCGGTGGAGCAAGCCTCTTCTCTCAAAGCCTCGGTCTGTTCGTCGGAACCGTCGATCCAAACGATTTTGTCAGGCTGAGTCATAGCAGCCATCTCATTTATCCAGTTAAGGATATGCTTGTTTTCGGTCATTGCAAATCTCCTTAAAATTAGTTACAGTTTTTTACCTCATACATTATAAACTATTTTACACCAAAATGCAAGTGGTTTTCCAAACGAAACTTTCTTTTACAAATTGGTAATAAAAGTGCAAAATGCATAAAATGACAACCAAACTTGCAAAAAATGATCGATAAAATATTTCACTCAAAAGGCGAACTTATGTTTGACACGGGCGAACAAATGTGTTATAATGAATCGAAAGATTGAAAGTACTATATTGAACGATAAACGGGAGTGGCATTATGGAACACTTAACAGACCGCGAGAAAGATATACTTGCTTATATCGCAAAGATCCTGAACGAGAAAGGATATTCGCCCTCTGTACGCGATATTAAAGCGGCACTTTCCATTCGCAGCACCTCTACCGTACATACCTATTTGCAGCGCCTGGAAGAGAAGGGGCTGCTCTCCAAAGAAAACGGAAAAAGCCGCACGCTGCGGGTGGACCCTGCCTATCAGGCATCCATCGGCTTCAACGCACGGATTCCGATTTTGGGCCGTGTAACGGCCGGTATGCCTATTCTGGCAACGGAAAACTTTGACGGATACGTGGATTTCCCCACCGTTAAGGATAGCGGTAGAACGGACGGCCTGTTTGCCTTGCGCGTGTACGGCACGAGTATGGTTGAAGCCGGCATTCTGGACGGCGACGTGGTGATCGTGGAAAAGACGGAAACTGCCGACAGCGGCGAGATCGTCGTGGCTATGATCGAGGACGAGGCCACCGTGAAAACGTTCTATAAGGAGAACGGCCATTACCGTCTGCAGCCGGAAAACAGCACGATGCAGCCGATTATTGTGGATTCCGTACAGATCCTCGGCCGCGTGATTACCTCTCTCCGTTACTATCATTGATCAGCTTTTGCGACGTTTGACGGCGGAAGGGAAAACTGTTTCCTCACAAAGTTGAGGAAAATCCTGCATATTCACGCCTCGCACACTTCATTGTGCAAGTTGATGGAGCAAAAAATGCATTTGAGCGGCTGAAGCCCTTCGGTGTGTCAAAAGGCAAGAATATGAATACGCAATTGGAAGAAAAGCGGGAGTTTTCTCCCGCTTTTGTATATTTGTGCGCTTTTTGGGAAACCTTTCGGTGATACCAAGTATCGAAAGGAGAAAACTATGGGAACACCAATTATCCCGGGCCTTGCGGGAACGCAGACGGAAAAGAATCTGAACGAGGCAATAGGCGGCGAAAGCCGGGCGCACCTGAAATATCAGTTGTATGCCAAACGGGCGGAGGAAGAAGGATACTATCCTATCGCGCAGATTTTTCGGGAAACCTCCGGCAACGAGATGGCTCACGCCGAGATTTGGCTGAAGCTGATCGGCGAGATCGGCAACACCGAAACCAATCTCCGCCAGGCAGCGGAAGGAGAGAGATGGGAGTGGACGGATATGTATGCCGGCTTCGCTGAAACCGCCAGACAGGAGGGCTTTGCGCAGATTGC
>JBGVJO010000192.1:0-2614 GCA_045129535.1 Eubacteriales bacterium | reverse complement strand
CATCCCGTTTCCGTCACACTGACCACGCTGCCGCCGTCGCAGGACAAAAGGGCACCGAATTCCGCATCCGCTACTTTGGAGAAGATGCGCACCTTCGATACGGCAGAGATAGCCGCCAAAGCCTCCCCGCGGAAGCCCAGTGTGGCGATGCCGTCCAGGTCATTCGCTTCTTTTATCTTACTGGTGGCATGGCGAAGCACCGCCACAGGCAGATCCTCCGCCTCCATGCCGCATCCGTTGTCGGACACGCGGATAAAGGATACGCCGCCGTTCTGAATCTCCACCGTAATGGAGGTGGCACCTGCATCCAGGGCGTTCTCCATCAGTTCCTTGACAACGGAGGCAGGGCGGTCCACCACCTCGCCGGCCGCGATCAGATTGGCAACATCAAAGCTGAGTACGTTGATTTTTCCCATATCGGCTCTCCGTTATGATTCCAAAATCCTCTTTTTCCACTCGTAAAGCAATCCCATGGCCTCAATAGGCGTCAGGGTGTTGATATCCAAGGTTTTGAGTTTTTCCTTGATCTCCTCGGCGGCGCTGTCCGCAAAGGTGATGGGCTGGGAGGCAGGTGCTCCCTCCTTTTCCTTCACGGTTGAGCCGGGCTCGGGCCGCATCTCTTCCAGGGTGCGGAGGATCTCCTTGGCGCGGCGGGTGATCTCCGACGGAACGCCTGCCAGCTGGGCTACTTCAATACCGTAGCTGTCGTCGGTGGGACCGCGTACGATCTTGCGAAGGAAAGTGAGTTCCCCGCCCCGTTTCTTCGCCGCCACGTTGTAGTTGACCACGCCGCGGATCTCTTTCTCCAATTCCGTCAATTCGTGATAGTGGGTGGCGAACATGGTCTTGGCACCCAACTTCTTACCGGCGGTATATTCCGCCACGGCACGGGCGATGCTCATACCGTCGTAGGTGCTGGTACCG
The DNA here is from genome assembly GCA_045129535.1 of Eubacteriales bacterium. Lineage (GTDB taxonomy): Bacteria > Bacillota > Clostridia > Oscillospirales > CAG-272 > SIG701. The sequence continues at coordinate 1,690 of JBGVJO010000192.1, read as the reverse complement.
CGGCCGATCTCGTCGTAGATAATGAAGCTGCGGCGGGTAGCATTAGCCAGGATAAAGGCCACTTCCTTCATCTCCAGCATAAAGGTAGACTGGCCGGAGGCCAGATCGTCCGATGCACCCACGCGGGTGAACAGCCGATCCACTACGCCGATGCGGGCAGAGGAGGCCGGTACGAAGGAACCGATCTGCGCCATCAGGATAATGAGTGCACTTTGGCGCATATACGTGGATTTACCCGCCATATTGGGGCCGGTAATCAGCATAAGCCGATTATCGGAGCAATCCAGGTACGCATCATTGGGTACGAAGTAGGAATCCCGCACAAACTGCTCCACTACGGGGTGCCGTCCGTCCTTGATATCCACCACGTCGCTGTTGTCCACCTCGGGACAAACGTAATGATTGTGAGCGGCCACCTGGGCCAGGCTCACGTACACGTCGATCTGTGCAAGAGCGGCGGCGGATGCACGGATCCGTTCGGCACTCATGGCGATCTGATCACGGATGGCCACGAACAACTCGTACTCCAGTCCGTTCACCTTATCCGCCGCGCCCAGGATCGTGGATTCCGTCCGCTTCAATTCGTCGGTTATGTATCTTTCGGCATTTGCCAAAGTTTGTTTACGGATATAATGCTCGGGCACCAGGCTCTGGAAGGATTTGGTGACCTCGATATAGTAGCCGAACACCCGATTATAGCTGACACGCAGATTGCGAATGCCGGTTTTTTCTCTTTCCTCGGCTTCGATCCGCTCGATCCAGCCCTTACCGCCCTGCATAACGGAGCGGAGCTCGTCCACCTCGGAGCTGTATCCGTCCCGGATCACACCGCCCTCTCGGATGGTAAAGGGTGGCTCGTCCACGATGGCCGCATCGATCAGCTCTCGAATGTCCGTCAGCGGATCAATGGATTCCGCAATATACCGAAGTTCCTCTGAGGTCGCCTTTTCCGTCAAAAGGGTCTTGATATCGGGCAAGGTACGGATGCTTTGGCTGATGGCCCGCAGATCCCGTCCGCCTGCCGTACCCACGCTGATCTTGGTGATCAGTCGCTCGATATCAAGCAGATCGGACAAAAGGGAGTGCAAATCCTCCCGCAGCATAAAGTCACCGTACAATTCGGCAACGGCGCCCTGGCGGCGGCCGATACGGGAAATATCGGTGAGGGGATGCTCGATAAAGCTGCGCAGAAGGCGGGCGCCCATGGAGGTGGACGTTTTGTCCAGCACCCACAGAAGGGATCCCCGACGCTCCTTACTCAGCATGGTTTCACAAAGCTCCAGATTCCGTCTGGTGGAAATATCCATCTCCAAAAACTGGGAGGACTGATACAGATGCAGCTCCCGCAGGAAGGACACGTCCCGCATCTGGGTTTCGGCAATATAGGCGGCAGCCGCACCGGCGGCGATCAGTGCCGCCGCATCGGTATCCTCCACGTGGATGCCGAACTGCTCCTCCGCCCGGGCAATAGCCTCGGATTTCACGAAATACTCCGGGCGTCCGTCCTCAAACAGACCGCGTATCCGCTCGGCGTAAAATTCCTTCAGTCCCGGCAAAAGATCCGCCGAGGTATTGAGAATCACCTCTTTGGGGGCGTAGGTGGACAACTCGTTCTGCAGCTGGGACACCACGTCCCCGCCACGGAAAGAGGTAGCACACACGTAGGCCGTGGACACGTCCGCAAAGCAGA
>JBGVJO010000191.1:0-3642 GCA_045129535.1 Eubacteriales bacterium | reverse complement strand
ATATTGATCTGTCTATGGTACGCCGTGTAACGGACGTGCTGGAGATCGATGGGGAAACGTACGTTGTATCCGTGGTGTTTTAGTATAGGAAGAAAGGGCTGTTGCCGATTGGCAACAGCCCTGTTTTTGTTTTTTAGTCCTCTACGCTGCCGTATTCTTCCAGCGTCAGGCCTTCGTTATGCTCCAGTGTATAGTTGATGTGCCACTGGGTGGGGAAGAGCAGATAATTTCCGTCGCGGAAATCCTGCACCCATTTTACCTCGTACAGTTTCAGATCGGCGGGATTTACGCCCTCCGGAACCTTTTTGATAAACTGGTAAGGCTGGGGATACTTCCTATAATCCACGTTGTATTCGTTCTTCATACGGGATTCCAGCACGTCCAGCTGCAATTCACCGACCACGCCCACGTATACTCTTTCCAAACCGGAGCCCGGCTCGCAGAAGATGCGGATCGCGCCCTCCTGGGCGATCTGGTTCATGCCCTTGGCGAACTGCTTACGCTTCATGGAGTCGATCTGCTCCACTTCCACGAAGATTTCCGGTGCGAAGGTGGGAATTCCCTCGAACTCCACCCGCATAGATCGGTCGCACAACGTATCACCGATGGAGAAGATACCCGGATCGAACACGCCGATGATGTCGCCGGCATACGCCTCGTCGATAATGGATCTCTCCTGCGCCATCATCTGCTGAGGCTGGGACAGCTTCAATTCCCGTCCGCCCTGGACGTGATAATAGGTCTCGCCCCGCTCAAAGCGGCCGGAGCAGATACGCATAAAGGCAATGCGGTCCCGATGGGCCTTGTTCATATTGGCCTGAATCTTAAATACAAAGGCGGAAAAACGGTCGTCGGAGGGATACACCGTATCGCCCGCGGTTTTGCGGGGCAACGGAGCCGTGGTCATACGGAGGAAGCACTCCAGAAACGTCTCAATACCGAAGTTGTTGAGCGCGGAGCCGAAGAATACGGGGGACAGTTTGCCGTGGCGAACGGCTTCCAGATCGAAATCCACGCCGGCGCCGTCCAAAAGCTCTACCTGCTCGACCAGCTCCTTCCGCTCCTCCTCGCCGATCAGCTGATCCAGCTTTGCCGTATCGGTGATGTCGCAGTCGATGGAGGAAAGGCGTTCGCGGCCGCGGTGGGCGTCCGCATAGGAGATAATGTTCTTGTGCTCGCGATGGTACACGCCCTTGAAGCGCAGGCCACAGCCGATGGGCCAGGTGATGGGATAGGTGGCGATGCCGAACTCAGTTTCCAATTCGTCCAGCAGATCAAAGGGATCTCTCGCTTCCCGATCCATTTTGTTGATGAAGGTGAAGATCGGAATGTCCCGCATAGCGCAGACCTTGAACAGCTTTCTCGTCTGGGGCTCAATACCCTTGGCCGCGTCGATGACCATTACGGCGCTGTCCGCCGCCATCAGGGTGCGGTAGGTATCCTCGGAGAAGTCCTGATGTCCGGGGGTATCCAGAATGTTGATGCAGTAGCCGTCGTACTCGAACTGCATAACGGAAGAAGTAATGGAAATACCGCGCTTCTTCTCGATTTCCATCCAGTCGGAAACGGCGTGGCGGTCGGATGCCTTGCCCTTTACGGATCCGGCGGACTGGATCGCACCGCCGTACAGAAGAAACTTCTCCGTCAGGGTAGTCTTACCTGCGTCGGGATGGGAGATGATGGCAAAGGTCCTGCGCCGATTGATCTGCTCTTGATTTGTCATAATCCTGTCTCCAAAAATAACGAATATATCACTTTGGGGGCGCGCCCCGTTTATTTATCAGTGGAAAATTCCATACCATATTATTTTAGCACATTCTGCAGCTTTTTACAAGGGGAAAATTCGGGGGCGGTAGTATTGAATTTGGACGGGACGGGTGGTATAATGTATATATACAATCCTTCCCGGAGGTTCGTGATGGGCAATTATGTGGTGTACTGCGGAATTATGTGCGTGATCGGCGTTTTGTGCCTGGGTGCCGGATTTATGCTCCGCGAGAGATTGAGCCCCAAAGTGGCGGCGGTTTTGATCGTCATCGGCCTGGCACTGTCTATGATTTTCATGAACACGTTGCTTATTATGCAGTTGCAGAATATGTGAGGCGGTATGGCAGAACACATAATGAAACTTCATCCCGGGCCGTTTGCAAAGATAAAGGACGGTTCCAAAACCATAGAACTACGCCTGTATGATGAAAAAAGGCAGCGCATTTCTGTCGGTGATACCATCCGGTTTGTCAGTACGGAGAGTGCGGCGGATGAAGCGGTTGTGCTTGTTCGGAATCTGTGTATCTTTGATTCTTTTGATGAGCTTTACAAGCATTTGCCTTTACTGGAGTGTGGCTATACGGAAGCGGATGTGCACACGGCCTCCCCAAGTGACATGGAAATGTACTATTCCGTAGAAAAACAGCGTCAGTACGGCGTGGTTGGAATTCAGATTGCTCTTTTACAAAAATAAAAATTCCCCGACAGATTTTTGTCTGTCGGGGAGTTGTTTTTTTATTACCAGCCGCCGCCGGGGTGCGGTCTTCCGCCACCCGGTCCGCCGGGGCCGCCGAGTCCGCCGCGGACACCGTAGATGAGGGAGGTCATTTTGATCTCCGCCAGTGTTTTCTCAGGCGTTACGGGAATGCTTTGGGCAAAGCCGAAATCGTCGGTTTCCTCCACCGTGCAGCTGACAAGGGTGTACGTTTCCCCTTCCAGAATGCCGGGGGCACTGATTACCACGTTATTGAACGTCTTGGGAGAGGTGAATGCCACGATGGCTACGCCGTTCTCATCACACAGGGCGATGGTAGTGCCGGCGGGCTGGGCGGTGGTGTTCACCATCAAAGCGCCCTGGGTGCCCTCGCTGACGTTCTGCGCCATACCGGCCGCACCGCATACCACCAATACGCCGCCGGTGACGGAGCATTTGCTGTCGTAGTCCAACGATCCGTTTCCGTTGTTGGTGGGACCGCTGATGAGGGTTACACCGCCGGAGATTTCAATGGTGCCGTTGGCATCGATGCCGTCGCCCGACGCATTGATAAACAGATATCCGCCGAGAATCTCGATTTTCGCGGTGGAGGGAGAGCCGGGATTTTTTCCGGGGCGGGTGGGCCAGGTGGAACTGCCGTCGTTGCCGCCGGCGGCGTTGATGCCGTCCTCCGATGCCATGATGGCGGTTACGCCGCCCGTGATGCGGATATCGGTGGCCTCCAGGCCTTCGTAGCTTTTCGTAATATCGATGATGCTGCCGGAGATCTCCAGCGTCGCATCGGCGTGGATGGCATCGTCCCCGGTTTTAACGGATAAGGTGCCGCCGTGGAGATAGATATTCCCGCCGGCGTGGATGGCGTCATCCGCCGTATCCAATACGAAAGTGCCGCCGCCCACGAGAATATCGCCGTCGCACTTCAGTCCCTTGGCGCTGGGGGAGTTTGAGGACAGCTTTCGGCCGCTGCCTCCGCCGGTTTTGAGTGTGATGCTTCCGCCGTCCAGCGCCAGGGCGGATATGGCCTCGAGCCCGTCGTTGACTGCATCAACGGTGACGTTGCCGCCGCGGATCCAGATATAACCCAGTGCGGAATCCTTGTCGTTTGTGGCACGGATGCCGTTTTTTTTCGCGTTTACAGAGATATTTGCGCCAGGGATCTT
>JBGVJO010000190.1:0-1749 GCA_045129535.1 Eubacteriales bacterium | reverse complement strand
GGCGGCACCATCAATGAGGACGACCACGTATTCGGTCTGTCCGCCGCGAAAAAGTACGGCGGCATCTACGTGCCTGCCAATCAGTCTGTTATTCACTCCTTCGCCCGTGAGGAGCTGGCCAAGTGCGGCGGTATGATTCTGGGCTCCGACAGCCACACCCGCTACGGTGCCCTGGGCACGTTGGGCGTGGGCGAGGGCGGTCCTGAGCTGGCCAAGCAGCTGCTTAAGGACACCTGGGATATTCCCGCCCCCGAGGTGGTGCTGGTGTACGTGACGGGTACGCCCCGCCGCGGTATCGGCCCCCACGACGTGGCAATTGCTCTCGTCGGTGCCACCTTCGAGTGTGGATTTGTAAAGAACAAGGTGCTGGAGTTCGTTGGCCCCGGCCTGAAATCCCTCAGCGCCGATTTCCGCTGCGGTATCGACGTGATGACCACGGAGACCACTTGCCTTACCTCCATTTGGGAAACCGACGAGGAAATTAAGAAATTCTACGAGGCCCACGGCCGCGTGGAAGATTATCGCGAGCTGAAGCCCGGCAAGGTGGCGTATTACGACTCCATGATTGAGATCGATCTGTCCAAGATGGAGTCCATGATCGCTCTGCCGTTCCATCCCTCCAACGCGTATACGATCCACGAGTTCGTCGCGAATGCCGAGGAGATTCTTCGGGGGATCGAGGTGGAAGCCAAGGCGAAATTCCCCAAGTCCAATCCCGACCTGGTATCCAAGGTAAAAGATGGCAAGGTCTATGCCGATCAGGGCATCATTGCCGGTTGTGCCGGCGGTATCTATGAAAATATCGACGAGGCGGCAGACATCCTCCGGGGTGCCTCCTGCGGCAACGGATATTTTTCTCTGTCTGTGTACCCCACCTCCGTTCCCGTGTCTTTGGAATTGACCCGCAACGGCGACAGCGCCGCTCTGCTTGAGGCGGGTGCCGTCATAAAGCCCTCCTTCTGCGGACCTTGCTTCGGTGCGGGTGACGTGCCCGCCAACAACGGCTTGTCCCTCCGTCACACCACCCGCAACTTCCCCAACCGGGAAGGATCCAAGCCCGGTGAGGGTCAGATCTCGGCGGTAGCGCTGATGGATGCCCGTTCCATTGCGGCCACGGCCGCCAACGGCGGCGTGATCACGGCGGCTACGGATATCGAATACGAGCCGCAGCATCGCCCCTACTCCTTTGATAAGGGAGTCTATGAGAAGCGGGTGTACCGTGGCTACGGCAATCCCCAGCCGGAGACGGAGTTGATCCTCGGTCCCAACATCACCGATTGGCCGGAGATGTTTGCGCTGAATGACAATCTGCTCCTTAAGCTGGCGGCGGTGATCCGTGATCCCGTGACCACCACGGACGAATTGATCCCCTCCGGTGAGACGTCCTCTTACCGATCCAATCCTCTGCGGCTCAGCGAGTTTGCGCTGTCCCGCCGCGTTCCCGAATACGTGGGTCGTTCCAAGGCCTGCGCCGCCTGGGAAGCGGATCGCCGGGCCGGCAACGTGCCGACGGAGCTCGCCGACGTGCTCTCCAAGGTTGGTGCCGATGCGAAATCCACCCAGCTTGGCTCCTGCGTGTTTGCTATGAAGCCGGGTGACGGATCGGCCCGCGAGCAGGCGGCCTCCTGCCAGCGCGTGCTGGGCGGTATGGCCAACATCTGCTACGAATTCGCGACCAAGCGTTACCGATCCAACTGCATCAACTGGGGCATGCTTCCCTTTACGCTGGATGGATCTGCGGTATTCCCC
>JBGVJO010000189.1:0-3481 GCA_045129535.1 Eubacteriales bacterium | reverse complement strand
GAAGCGCTGGATATGTAAATCGCCGACTGCGATTCCGATACGTGCAGCGGCTTCGTGCTGGGTCTGTACGGTTCTATCCCTGAGGATTGCTCCACCTTTGAGATCTCTACCGAGCAGATGGACATTCAGGTTACCGAGATCCGTGAGCACCGCGTGGAAAGCGCTGTGATCATATTGAAGACGGAGGATGAGGAAGAGTCGGATAAATCCGCAAAGGCCGACGCGTCCCTCGCCTGATAAGCAAAATAAAACACCCGCAGTCAAAGGACTGCGGGTGTTTTTGTTTATGGATTATTTGCCCGGACCGATCAGAAGCTGTCCCAGCAGGGAGTTTCCGTCGATGATGACGGTTTTCGTGTTCTTGTCGGTGTTCAGGGAGGCCTTCAGCGCATCCAGACCCAAGGTGAATTCGTAGAAGTCCTTCTTGTCGTCGGAATCGTAAGCCTCGGCCAGCATACGCATGTATTCCGCTTCGCCTTCGGCTTCCAGCTTGGCGGCCTGTGCCTCTGCATTGGAGATGATGATGTTGACCTGCTTATCCACGTCGTTGCGGATAATGGAGGCCTCGTATTCGCCGTCCGCGGTGAACTTCTCCGCAATCTGGTTACGGTCGGAGATCATACGGGCGTATACAGCCTGTTCGTTGTCGGCGGGGAGATCCAGCCGCTTTATCTTGATATCCAATACGGAGATGCCGTAGGTTTTTGCCACCACGGCCACGTCTTCCGTAATGCCGGCGTAGATGTCGTTGCGCTCCGATGCGTCCTCTTCGTTGATGATGTCACTCTGCTGCAAGGTACCCATCAGGTTCTTCAGTGCGGTGTAGGTGAACGCATCCAGACGGGTTTCCGCTTCCGTAATGGAGCCGATGGTCTGGTAGAAGGTGCGGGGATCGCTGATCTTCCAGGTGATGTAGCTGTCCACCGTCATGTTCTTCTTGTCGGCAGTCAGTGCCTCAGACTCAGGAATATCATACAGAAGAACGGTGTTGGGGAAGCGCATGATCTGATCCACAAACGGAATCTTGAAGTACAGGCCCGCTTCGCTTTTTACCGTTTCAATCTTGTTGAAGCGCGTAACGCAGGCGTGTTCGTTTTCCGCTACTACGTAGGCGGAGTTCATTACCACGATGAAAAGAAGGATAACGGCAGCAATGATCCAAATATGACGTTTCTTCATTACTGGATACCTCCTTCATTTACAAAGCTTTCCAAGGGCAGGAGCATTTCCGCGCCGCCGTCCTGAGCGGTGTTGATGTACAGCTTGACGCCGGGCAGAGCCTCCGTCAGAGCCTCGTAATACATACGAACCTTGGTGATTTCGGGGTTCTGGGCGTACTGCTCGTACATAGCCATGAACATAGCCACCTGCTTGGTTGCATCGTTGATACGGTTCTGCTTCAGGAATTCCGCGTTCTGAATCAGCTGGTCTGCCGTGGCCTTTGCCTTCGGCAACTCGGAGTTCTGATACGCTTTTGCCTGGTTGATAGCGGTTTCCGCGCTTTGCTTAGCCGTTTCAACGTTCTTGAAGGCTTCGATAACGGATACGGTCGGCGGTTCGCTGTCCTGGATCTTGATATCCGTCAGCACCAGACCGATGTCGTATTCAGCCAGCTCGGCGGTGATCAGTTCCTTCACCTGCTGCTGGATTTCTGCCTTACCGTCGGTCAGAATGGAGTCGACCGTGGAGGAGCCGATTACGTTGCGGATCTGGCTCTGTACCAGATTCTTTAAAATCAATTCCGGTTCCGCGGAATTATATAGGTACTTTACGGGATCGGAGATCTTGTACTCCACAAAGAAGTCCACGTTTACGATGTTGTAGTCACCGGTAATCATCTTGCTTTCCTTTGTGACCACAGCGGAGAGGGAGGGATCGTGTGCATCCGTACGGTAGCCGATCTCGATCTTCTGGTATACGTTTACGTCTACCGTCTTTACCTCCTGAATACCGAAGGGAAGCTTGAAATGCATACCGGCACCGGCAGTTCCGGTGACCTTGCCGAAGGTGGTGATCACGGCCTGCTGTTTTTCATCTACCGTGTACCAGCACGTGCTGATGAGAATCAGTACAAGGATCGCAATGATGGCGGCCAGTACAATTTTGCCCAGCTTTTTCGGATCGAAGGAAACGCTTGGCTTACTTGGTCTGAAGGTTCTAAACGATGAGTTCATCTTCATCCTGCCTTTCTGCAAGAGATGCTTGCAAAAATATTATACCTTTTTTCCGGAACACTGTCACCAAGATGAAGCAAAACGACGGGCTATCTCATATCAGTATCGGTGCGGTGAACAGCATCTCTCTTATGGCCGCATAGATGCTGAAATGGGTGTCCAGCGGAAGGGGATTGACGCCCTTGCCGCATTCGATGGTGAAGGAGGGAAGATTCTTGTCCTGAATCGCCCAATCCGTCAATCCGCCGAAGGAGGCCATTCCCATAGCTTCCGACAGGGTATAGCCGCTCATCTGAGCCAGCAGGCGGGCGATATTTTTGGATTTCGGCGGGCATTTGCCGCCGGATGAATAATAGATCTCCTCCCCCTGGGTATGTAGGGTGAGAATCATTTTCACGCTGTCATCAAACCGCAGATAATTGGCCAGTGCACCCACCTCCGGCTCGGATTCCGGATATTCGCCGCTGTATCGGGTGGGGGCACCCCCCAGAATCCCGGAGGATCTCTCCAGTTCCTTGTAGGCCGCAAAGCCTGCGTTGTAGTTGTGATTCAGATCCACCCCCCGGCCGTTGGCCTGCCAACGGGTGAAATCCTCACTGCCGCGGTTCATTTCGATCAGTTTTTCTTTGTTCGGTGCGTCCTTTGCCCCGTGTATCTGCAGCTCCACTCCGTCGGGGTTCAGCATGGGAACGATGCAAATCAGGCGGGAGCGGAACAGATACTCCGGATTGATGTTGAAAATACGACGGTGGGATTTGTAATATTCCGCATATTCGTTGATGAACCGCAGGAGCAGAACGGTGGTGATCCATTCCATACCGTGGTGGGCTCCTACGTAGAGGACGGTGCGGCTTGCCTTTTCGTTGCCGATCCGCACCATGGGAATGCATCGGCCGTGCAGGGAGGTGCCCATATTGTATACGGACAGAAAATCGTATCGCCGCGTGAACAGATCCAGAACACGCATCATACCGTCATGATCCAGGGGAACGGGGAAATCCAGCAGGGAACGGCTTTCATCGGGAAAGGGGGTGTTTGTTATTTCATGCATACGCTTTCTCCTTGGGTGTTGTTGTGTACAGGCTATGTATATGTGAAAAGGAAACGAACTACCACCGATTCCAACTTTGTTTCAAATAAATTTACGCAAACACTACCATTGTTCATGAATTTATGATATAATGATTGAGTATGTTGAGATACGTATGCTTTTTGAAGGCGGTGTTGAGGTGACGGATAGCAGAAAAATACAGCGAGGTGCGCTTTTGGCGTGTTTTATGTTCTTTTTCTGTCGCCTGGCGGCACGT
>JBGVJO010000188.1:0-1118 GCA_045129535.1 Eubacteriales bacterium | reverse complement strand
CAAAACGCCGGAAAAAATCTAATTCATTACACGAGGTTCACCATGTCCGGACATAGTAAATGGAATAATATCAAAAATAAAAAGGCAAAGACCGATGCCCAGAAGGGTAAGATCTTCACCAAAATCGGTAAGGAAATCGCTATCGCCGTTCGCGAGGGCGGTCCTGACCCGAGTAACAACAGCAAGCTGCGCGATCTGATCGCCAAGGCAAAATCCAACAACGTTCCCAACGATAACATCGACCGCGCCATCAAGAAGGCCAGCGGTGCGAATGCCGTTGTGTACGAAGAAATCGTCTACGAGGGATACGGTCCCTCCGGCGTAGCCGTAATCGTTGAGACGGCTACCGACAGCCGTAACCGCACCGCCTCCGATATGCGCCACTTCTTTGATAAGTACGGTGGAAATCTGGGACAGAGCGGCTGCGTATCCTTTATGTTTGAGGATAAGGGTGTTATCATCATTCTCCGCGAGGACAGCATTGATGAGGACGCATTGATGGAAGCGGCTCTTGAGGCCGGTGCTGCCGACTTCTCCTCCGATGAGGAATCCTTCGAGATTCTCACCGAGAAGGACGATCTGTACGCCGTTCGCGACGCTCTCGTGGCACTGGGCTATGAGATCGAGTCTGCCGAAATGGATAAAATCCCGAACAACTACGTGACGCTGTCCAGTGAAGAGGACATCAAGAATATGAATCTTCTTCTGGAGCATCTGGATGATTGCGACGACGTCAGCGAAGTTTACCATAACTGGGAAGAGTAATTCCGTTTTTGTGAGGATCTATGAACGTTTATGCCTCCATCACTGATTTGATTGGCAAAACGCCTCTGCTCGCTCTGCATAATTACGGGAAGGAATTCTGCCCGAATGCCAACGTCCTGGCGAAGCTGGAGTTCTTCAATCCCGCCGGATCCGCAAAGGACCGCGTGGCTTATGAGATGATTACCCGTGCGGAGGCAGACGGCCGCCTGAAGCCGGGCTCCACGATCATCGAGCCTACATCCGGCAATACCGGAATAGGACTGGCCGCTATTGCAGCAGCCAAGGGATACCGCGTTATCATTACGATGCCCGGCACGATGTCCGAGGAGCGTAAGCGACTCATGCAGGCGTAC
>JBGVJO010000187.1:0-3613 GCA_045129535.1 Eubacteriales bacterium | reverse complement strand
TTGTGACGCGGTGCTGTACTCGAATTTCTCGCAGTTTTTAAAGGAAAGCTCCCCGGGCAGAGCCACGCCCCCCTCGGGCATGGCTTCCCAATCGCCGCCGGCCTTTTCCGCTGTGCCGCTGTAATAAGCGTGCAGAGCATTAAACTGCCCCTGCAGGAATTCTTCATTGGATGCATCAAACAGATCCAGCGCCGACAGATCGCCGTCCGCGATATGCCGGCACAGGGTATCGAGATCGAAATCGAACGCGGGCGGCTCCTCAGGGGACTCTTTCTCCGTCAGATGGACAAACGAACATCCCACCGCGGCTGCGGTGATAATCACGGCAAGAACTACACAGAGGATGCGGTTCTTCTGGGTCTTTGTCAGCCGGAGGATACGCTCTTTCATGGGCGCACTGCCCAGACCCACCGCATAACGGTGCTTCTGAGGGATTGTATCCAGCAAAATACGGGCGTATTCCAATCGGTTTTCCCTGTTCAGCTGAGACGCTACGGCGTGGTCGCATGCCAGCTCCGCATCCCGCTTGGACAGGATCACGGCCGCCCACACCAGGGGATTCCACCAATGAGCGATCAGGGCTAGGATACGAACCACCGCCCACACATGATCGCCGTGGCGCAGATGCATATATTCATGCAGCACGATAAAGGCACGTGCATCATCATCCATCTCCACGGGAGGAATGTAGATCGCAGGGATCACACCGGCCAGGCAAGGTGCGCTTTCATCCTCGGTGATATAGACCTTTGTTTTACGCAAGGTCTTATACAATGTTCGGTGGGTGATGAGCCGATAATGATACACGATTCCCGTGATGACAAACCACACAGCCAGAACGGCCGATCCCGAAATCCATACCGTAACGGCAACTCTCATCCAATCGATAGGGGTGGGAGGTACCGGTGGCTCCTCGGGGATCACGGGGACATCCGGCATGGGATTCTCACCCGGCACCGTAGGATTTTCCGGTACCGAGGGAACGGTAGGCATAGACGGAACCGACGGAATCACCGGCGTGGTGGGGATAATCACCGACGGAGTATCCGGCACGCTCGGCAAATCAGCCACAGGCGGCGTGATCGTATCCGGATCGATGCCCGGATCGGCCGCTCCCTGCTGTACATAATCCTCCTGGGGGATAGTCTCCTGCCATGCAGGCAAATCCATCTCCACACGGAAAAGCGGGAAAGGCAGACAGAGTCGGAGAACCACCACCAACCACAAAGCATACATCACCGTAGGGGAGATGGATTTCCGGAAAAATCCGCGCATCAGCAAGACAATAATAATCAAAAGCGATAGAGTTACAAGATATTCAGCCACGGTTTACTCCTTCCCGTTTTGCTCCGCCTCGTCCAGGATATGCCGGAGCTCGGCAATGTCCTTCTTTGTCAACGATTTCTGATCCGTCAAAGCGGATATCATCATTCGCACACTTCCATCAAATACGCGGCTGAGGAAGGAATCCACCTCCTGGGGAACCACGTCCTCCCGCTTGATGAGTGGATAATATTCCTGCAGCTTACCGCTGTCGTCCATACGGACAGCACCTTTAGCGATCAGCCGCTTCAACATGACAAAGATGGTGGGTTTGGTCCATCCTGTCTCGCCCTCCAGAGCCTTGACGATCTCACCGACAGTATGGGGGGACTGTGCCCACAACAGTTTCATAATCTTCCACTCGCCATCGGATAACGTAATATGTTCCATGTGACACCTCCATTGACAGTTGACACTTGTTTACTCTATATCCAGTATAGCACACGAGTTGACGCGTGTCAACCCAAATTTTTAGGTTTTGGAAATTTCCACAGTCTGATTTTACAATATCCTAAACCCCAAACGGCTTTCGGGGAGGACTCGAACGAAACAGCAGGTGTTTCAAAGCACAAAGATGTTTTCGGGCAAAAGCTGTTGAAATACTTTCCTGAAAAGTGTATAATAGTGCTTGAAAACCAACTTGTTTATCGGACTTGCTATACTGTCTTTGGGATGATTATCCCATTTTCACAACGCCTATCTTATGAATTTTGATAAAATGAAAATCTCATTGTTAAGTACGGCAGCACCCATTGCGTATAGAATTATTTTTTAACTGTAGAAGTATGCGTTCTTGTGCGATTGCATCGGTAGCCGCGTTTTTTATATTTTAACAAATTCTAAGGAAGAAAATATGAATTGGTTATTATTAACGCTATCCTGCATTATTTTGTGGGGCATTACAGATATTCTCTTAAAAAAATCCTTGGATTATTCCGACCCCTTATCGCAGTTTAAAACCTTTATATGGATGGGACTTGTGATGGCTTTTGTGGGTGGAATTACGGGTATTTGCTCTGACACCCTGCCCGATTCCATCAGAATGGTTGGTGATAATCTATATCTTATCCCGTTATGTATTTTTTATGTCATAGCGCTGTTTTTTGGCATTTTGGGAACAAAGCATCTGGAAGCCTCCGTTGTATCGCCGCTTGAAAATATTGACGGAGCAATCGCAGCAATTATATTATATATCTTTTTCTTGTTTACAGACAGCACCCACTTAACTGACAAAATTGGTGTGGTGGACATTGTCGGTACGGTTGCGATTGTAGCGGGCGTTGTCCTTCTCGGAATTCAAGAGCAGAAATTATCCAAGCAAGAAATCAGCCTTGATGAGGGCAAAAAGAAACACCGTCTTGGTGCATTGGCACTGATTTTCCCCATCGTATATAATCTTGTAGATGCTGCGTCTATGGTGGCTATGGGTGTTACGGTATCCGGAGAAACGGAAGTTAGTATTCCCGATATAGATTTCTTTTTCTTCGAGTGCGTCGGTTTTACGGTTGGTGCCATTTTCGTGTGGTTATATCTGCTGATTGCAAAAAAATACGTATATAACCCCTTTAAGAAAACGGAGTTGTCACGTTGCGGGGCCGGCGTTTGCGATTCTTTGGGAACGATGGCATTTACTTTCGCTGTTGGAATCAACCCGATACTTACGGCACCTGTCACATCCTCTTATTGTCTTGTGACAATCATATTGGCACGCATACTCTTAAAAGAACGATTGACCAAAAAACAGTATCTGAGCTTAGCATTCCTGATAGTCGGTATTGCTTTGCTCGGAGTTTCGGAAATTTTTAACGCATAGGAAGAATAGTTATGAGTGATAAATCCGGTTATAAACAACAACGAAATTTATCTATTGCTCAATTATTGGCAGAGCTGCCTTCCTTTGTTGCTGTGTTGGTGTCGGCGATCCTTTCAAGGAACTTGCTTGTATATATTGATTTGCTTGACTCGTCCATGTATCTTGTCAGTCTTATACTGATAGTCGTTCTTTCCAAAAAATTGACAAAGGATCTGCGATACAAATATAACTACGGTGTAGGGAAAATTGAAGCGATTGCTTCGTTGCTTTGCGATGGCATGGGATTTTTCGGATTGCTGATTACACTTGGTTTTTCGGTTCAGACAATCATCTCCCCCAAACAGCCAAGTGAGTTTGTAATTGCCGTAGTTGGACTTAAGATCATCAACGTCGCCTTCGATACCGCTTTTTTCGTTAAGCAGCGTAAAATTACAAAGATTCACAACAGTGCGATTTCGAAATCCAATTATGCAGAAG
>JBGVJO010000186.1:0-3415 GCA_045129535.1 Eubacteriales bacterium | reverse complement strand
ATACTCAATACCGTTCAATTCAAGCGCTTCGCGGACTGCCTGCAGAATGGTAGGTGCTTCCACGCCCTGAACGGTTACGGAGAAAGGATTCAGAAGGAACTCTTCCCCTACGTACACGCCAACCTTGGCTTCTACCTTAATCTTCTGTGTGCCGCAGCTGATCAGGCAAACAGACAGCATGGCAATCGCCAGCACCAGTGCGAAAATCTTAATCTTCTTCATACTACAATCTCCTGTAAGTTCAATGTTTTCTTGGAAACAGTATACAACATTCGCGGAAAAAAGTCAAGGCAAATCAGCCATCACGGCCTCAGTCCTGTCCGTAAATATTGTCCTCGTCAAACACGTCGTCCCACGACTCCTCCGACTCCTCCGGATCCTCCGGTTCAGTGGTATCCTCCGTCTCCGCATTCTGCTGCTGTTCCAGCCAATTCCACCAATAGAAATCATAGTGGTCGTAGCAGAACTTGTTGTAGAACGTCCAGTTGGCGGACTGTCCCACGTAGACGCCCTCGGGGATCGCATTCTGGAAGAAGGGCTCTGCCCACCATCCGCCGGGGCGGACGCCACTGGGCAGATCGCGATACACGTACTGGGCATCCACTACGGTGATCTCTATGGGGAAGCTGCGGCTTTCCACCCGAATCAGTGCGGTGTCGATCAGTTTGGAGGGATCGCCCGTATAGTCCGCTTCGTTAAGGACTACGCCGCCCACCTCGGAATCATACTTGACAACCACGTGGGTGTCGCACTCTTCCTTGGGCATATTATCGGGTGTGAAATATCCGGTAGCTATACGGTGACCGCGGGGATCCAGCTTGCACGCTGCAGAGGGCAGCATACCGGAATCCAGGCAGTACTCACATTCCACAATACCGGCCGCTGTCGTGAAGGTCTTCAGCGGCTCGCCGCCGTTTTTCGCATCGTCGATATACCGCTGATGCAGTTTGGTCATAACCTTATCCCAAACGATACAAGAGGGATTCTGTTTGAAATCGCTGAGGGTCTGATTCATTTCATAACCGAACCAAACACCGCCCACGTAATAGGGCGTATATCCCAGGAACCAGCGGTCAAAGTCGTTACCGGCTGTACCGGTCTTACCGGCCACGTCCACCGTATTGCGGAGGGTAACCACCTTACCGGTACCCTGATTCATAACGTTCTCCATCATCATGGTCATAAGGGATGCATTCTGCTCGCTCATAACGATGGTGGATTCCTCTTTGTTTTCCAGGATCAAATTGCCCTCGTTGTCATACACGGCGAGGAACGTTCGGGGCTTGTTATACACACCGTTGTTCTGGAAGATGCCGTATGCCGCCGTGATCTCTTCCACCGTCAGACCAAAATTCATCTGACCGAGAGCCAGCGGTGCCAGCAGCTTATCCGTATACACTGTTCCGTTCGGCGCTGTATAGGAATCGATAAAACTGCTCATGCCCAGTTTGTTCTTAACGAAGTCAAAGGATTTTTCGATGGTCAACTCCTGCAGAACGCGAACGGCAATAGTATTTTTAGAAGTAATGATTGCCTGATTGATCGTTGTCAATCCCGCATAGGTATTCGGCAAGTTCGCCGGCCATGCGTGCGGTGCAACTTTTTTCACCGTGTAATCACCGAAAGTAACGGGAACGTCATCGTACACAGATGCAAAATTGATGATGCCTGCCTCCAGCGCCGGGGCATAAATCGCCAGCGGCTTGATGGAGGAGCCGGGGGATCGCTTGGATTTTGTGGCGTGATTGGATCCGCGGTTGATGGTCTTCTCGCCGCGTCCGCCTACCAGGCCAAGCACATCACCCGTATAGGGATCGATGATTACCATAGCGGACTCGGGCTGGAGACCATCATTGGAACGGGGGAAGTTCTCCTCGTCGTTCTCGTAGAACTCCTCCAGGGTATCCTGCACGAAGGGATCCATAACGGTGTAGATCTTAAGTCCGCCGGAATAGATCATCATACTGGAGGTGTATTCGTCATAGCCGTATTTTTCCATAAGGGCGGCCTGCACGTCGCTGAATACGGCCTCCTTATACCAGGAGAAAATGTTGGAGCCGTCGCCGTCCTCTTTCTGGTTGTTCAGATTCAGCACCAACTCCTCCGCCTTGGCAGCATCGCACTCGGCCTTCGTAAGGTAGCCATACTTCACCATCTGATCCAGAACCAGGTTGCGGCGGAAGATATTGTTCTCGGGATAGCGGACCGGGTCATACGTGTATGGGGAATTGACAATAGCCACCAATGATGCGCACTCGGTCAGTGTCAACTCCGAAACGTCTTTGCTGAAGAAATAGTTGGCAGCCGCCTGGACACCGCGGCAGTTGTTGGAGAAATTCACGATGTTGAAATACATCTCAAGAATTTCTTCCTTACTCTTCTCCTTATCCAGGTTAATGGCACGGAGAATTTCCTGTATCTTTCTTTGCACGCGGACCTCGTTATCACCCGTCAGGTTTTTAACCAGCTGCTGGGTGATGGTAGATGCACCGCGCACGTCTTCAAATCTGAGGAAGAAATTGACGATAGCTTTACCGGTACCGAGGATATCCACACCGTTGTGCTTATAGAAACGGTTATCCTCAATGGAGATCAGCGCATTGCACAGATAGGGATTCTTCTCCAGTTGGGAGTACGGAACCCACAGTCCGTTTTCCGACGCGTAGATGCGCTCGTCTTCCAACTCTACCGGTGTTCCGATTCGGTTTTGCCGATCCTCCATAGTTTCGTAATCCATATAATAGATACGGGTAGTCGTGTCGGCACTTGCCTTCATCAGCAGAGAGGTATCCATTGTGGGATCAATATAATTCTTTACGTAGATCGCAAACACCGTTCCGACGATTATGCCCGTGATCAGACCGATCAGCATAACGGTCAGAAAAATATTCAGCACGTAAGACAACAGACGCGCAAGCACCTTTCCTATAATGGCCAGCGCGCTGAGGATCTCCCGTCCCCACGACATACGCGGTTTCGGTCTCCTTCTTTGGTTTCCTGTCACAGTTTACACCAACCTTTCCGTCAGGGGATTAGACGAATGAATGACTCACGTAGTTCCGCCCGACAGATGAATACTTGTATTGTAGCACATTTTTTTGAATATAGTATGAAATTTTACGGAGATTATCAAAATTTACAATTTCTTTTTCCGTCAGCGCAGGATCACCGCACCGTCGCCCAGAATGGAACGAAGCTCACGGATCACAAAATCGCTCAACTCCACTCCGTATCCTTCCGCCTGCAGATATTTTCCCACAGAGGCATCATAGAACACCACGGGGAAAGATCCGGGAAAGATTCCGATCAGGCTTTGGGCGCGCTTGAAGCTTTCGGATTCCATACTATCCACTTTTAAAAACAGTTTTGCGGGGGAATTTTTTTCGTCCGACTTCGGCATTCCCGACTTTACTGC
>JBGVJO010000185.1:0-1009 GCA_045129535.1 Eubacteriales bacterium | reverse complement strand
GTCCTTCTGCGCCCACTCGCCGTAGAAACGGGCGAAATCTTCCCAGAAAACCGTTTCGTTGATGGCCCGTCCGTCGTTCTTGGTCATGGCGGTGACGCCGGACCAGAGCGCCTTTGTGAACCCTTCCGGATCGTATCCGTGGGGCGCTAGAAACGCGGCCAAATGGGTGAAATACATCTTAACGAATTCGTCCTGGTTCAGCGGCAGCAGCGTGCCGTCCAGATCGAAGAAGACGGTTGAGATTTTCATTTTCCCCTCCTTATTCGGCTACGAAAATGAAGGGATAAATATCCTGCCCGCCATCAATGAAATAGACCTCAGCAGAGGGGCAGGCGTCGGAGAGATGGGCGCTCAGCGCGGTACGGTCGTCTTCCGTGGCATCCTTACCGCTGAAAACGGTGAGCATAAATTTGTCGGGACCGTCCAGCAGCTGTACGGCCAGCTTAGTGGCCGCCGTCATCATATCCGCCTCGGATACGACGATCTCCTTTTCGATGATACCGATGGTGTCACCCTTCTCGATGTGTACGCCGTTCATATCCGCATCCCGGATGGAAGGGGAAACGTATCCGGCGGTTACCCGCTGCATGGCGGATTCAACCTGCGCGATCACCGCCTGGGGATCGGGATTCTCAAAATCGATGGAGGAGATGCCCACGTAGCCCGTTCCGATATTCTTGGATGGGATTACGTGTACCGTGGCATCCTCGTACAGCGAGGCCGCCTGACGGGCCGCCATAACGATGTTTCCGTTGTTGGGGAATACAAATATATGCTCGGCGTGAACGCGGCTGAAAGCGTCCAGGAAATCGTTTGTGGAGGGGTTCTGTGTCTGTCCGCCCGGTACCACTTCATCGGTGCCCAGTTCCTTGAGAAGGGAGCTGATGCCGTCTCCGTTGCTGACGGCCACGACGCCGTATTGCTTTCTTTCCACGGCGGGCTCTTCTTCAGACGGAGCATCTGCTTTCATAACAAAGGAGACTTCCTGTTCACTTTCCGTGTGCTGGAG
>JBGVJO010000184.1:0-6800 GCA_045129535.1 Eubacteriales bacterium | reverse complement strand
CGGAAATTGTACCCCGATGCGGAATGCTCCCTGGAATCAGGCGGCGATCCCTGGCGGCTGCTGGTGATGGCCCGTCTGTCTGCCCAGTGTACCGACGAGCGGGTGAACATCGTCTGCCGGGATCTGTTTCGGGAGATCCCCGACGCACAGGCTATGGCGGATGCGCCCCTTGCGGAAATTGAGGAATTGATCCGCCCCTGCGGCTTGTTCCGCACCAAGGCCAAAAGCCTGAAGGAATCCGCCGCCATGTTGCTCACCACCTATGAGGGGCGTGTGCCGGATACAATGGATGAGCTTTTGTCCTTGCCCGGCGTGGGACGGAAGATCGCCAATCTCCTCCTCGGCGATATCTATAAAAAAGGCGGCATCGTGGCGGATACCCATTGTATCCGCATCTGCGGCCGCCTGGGATTCTATCCCGAGGAATTGAAAGATCCCCTTCGGGTGGAGAGGATCCTCACGCCTGTGATTCCTGTTTCGGAGCAGTCGGATTTCTGCCACCGTATCGTCCATTTTGGGCGGGAGATCTGTACCGCCCGCTCCCCGAAATGCGGGGATTGCCCCATGCGGGAGATATGCGATCATAATAAATAAGTACATAAAAAGCCTCCCGGTAAGGGAGGCTTTTTTGCGTGTAGGGGGTTCAGTTACCCGGTGTGACGGAGATCTTCACAGGCACATCCGCTACGGCGGCGGGAATAAGGCTGACACCGATTTCGTATCGCTTGTTCGGCTCCAGCTTCCACTCTACGGTGGCGCCGGGCAGAATATCCACGTTCGTGTAGGGGTTACCCTCGGCCGCGCTTTGGAGGGTGGTGTCCCTCAGCCACACCACAAGAGTGCTGATGTCGCTGCCTTCGTAGTGGGCGGTGATGGTGAATTTTCCGGTGGGAGAGGTGATTTTCTCCCCGAGGAAGAGAACGTCATTGCTTTCTGCCGGAATGGTGCAGTGGATCTGATAGCCCACAAAGTCGGACGGTTGTTTATGGCATCCCACCAGGCCGAACAGACAAACCACAATGATAAGAATGGCTGTAAGCTTTTTCATATAATCTCCCTCTCATATCGTTATATGGATTCAGTTAATGAATACTCCAGGTATCTGTCATGCTCCGTATCCATATATTCCTCTATTAATTCTTGTGTGTCTTGACAGCCCATGCTGAAATAAAATGCAATTGTTTCAAAGGAAGGTACTGCAGAAATAAAAAGTTTATCCGCTTTCATCTCCGCCGCATGCATACAAATCCTACTAAACAGTTTTTTACCCACACCTTTTCTTTTCCAGTTGTCATCCACAAAAAGCATGGTCATATTTGCGTATTTTGCCCCCTCACCTGCCAAGCCACCGTCCATACAACAAAATCCAATTAAAGTGTCACTATCAAATGCCGCTACGGCTGCCCCGCCTCGTTCTATTTGCCGGCAAAGGTATTTTGGTATCCATAGCCGTTTTTCTTTATTCCACTCACGGATACTCGACGTTTCCGTCAGCTCCCATGTGTTGTTACACTTTACCCATTGCTTTGTTATTATTTGACGATGGTTAAAGTTCAGCAACATATCGGGGGTAATATCATCGGTAGTTAAGTCTTTGATTTGCATAGGTTGAATCTCTCACATATCCCGAAGCAAGCACTGCACCACGTCCGCCGAGCGAGCGGCGGCAAGCTTCACGAAGGTGGGATAATCCATGGGGGAGTCCTCGTTTCCGCCGTCGGAGATGGCGCGAATCACCACGAAGGGAACGTGATTCACCGTGCAGACGTGACCGATGGCAGCACCCTCCATCTCGCAGGCGATGGCACCAAAATTGTCACGGATGTAGGTCTTTTTCGCCGCATCCGCCACAAAGACGTCACCGGAGGCGATGGTGCCCCGCAGCCAGTTGCCGCCGGTCTTCTCAATGGCGGCACAAACCGCATCCGCCAGGGCAGCATCGGCTTGCATATGTACGATGTTCAACCCGGAGATCAGTCCCACGGGATCGCCCAGGGGGGAGGTGTCCATATCGTGCTGGACCACATCATCCGACACGGCGATGTCACAGACGGACAGCTTGTCCGAGAGGGTGCCCGCCACGCCGGTGTTGATGATCTTCGTGGCGCCGAAGCGCAGAATCATAGTCTGGGCGCACATAGCCGCAAACACCTTGCCAACGCCGCACACCGCCAGCACCACGTCGTGTCCGTGCAGGGAGCCGGTGTGGAATTCAATATCGGAGACAACCTCCGTTTTTTTGTTTTCGAGGGCGGCGGCCAAAGCCTCCATCTCCACCCGCATGGCACCGATGATGCCGATGATTTCATTCTTCATAGCGGAACGTAATCTCCTTTTTCTCATTCAATACATTCAGATAGGTGGCACATTCCCGCTTGGCATCGGAAAGATCCAGATCCAGATAATTGCCGCACTCCTTGCGGGTGGCACCGAACACCTCACCCTCATGGGCGAGGATTTTCTCGAGGGTGGATTTTACCACGGAAAGCACCGTTTCGGGGGTGTGATTGCGCACCAACAGATAAAATCCCGTGCGGCAGCCCATGGGGCCGAAATAGATCACGTCGTCCGCGATCTCGCTGTTGCGGACGTAGGTGGCAAACATATGCTCCACGGAATGCATGGTGCAGGAGTCCATGTACTCTCCGCCGTTGGGAACCCGTGTCCGCAGATCGTAGGTGGTGATGTCTCCGTCCACCCGGGAGATGTATATGCCGGGGGTGAGAAGATCGTGATCCACCGTAAAGCTGGTGATTCGCTGAATATCTTTCATGTCTAACTCCTTTTCAATCCTTTGTTTTTTGCTTGCGGAAGGTGTTCATAATCGCGACGATGCCTGCCAAAACCGCACAGATAGTGCCTTCTACCAGAGCAATATAGGCACCGTAGAACGTACACTCCTCCAGCGATGCGTAGAGACTGCTCCATGTGTTCGGCGTGTAGAACCAAAACTCATACATAAAGAGTCCCTGGCCGAGGAGGATCACCGTGATGGAGATAACGGCAAAAATGTACCGTCCGCGCCGCGCGAAAGTATACCATCCTATGCTTACCAGGGCAAATACAGGCAGAAGTTGTGTGTAGTAATTGCTATCGAGGATGTCATTCGCTCCGGACAGGCGCAGTATAGCCGGAATGATGTATACGGCGAGGAGAGCGAGCAGCACGTACCCTATCTCAAGTGAGTATTTACGAAAAGTGCGCATAGGAACTCCTATATGGACTTTTTTCTTATTTTACCATATTCGTTGAAGGAATGGAAGAGGGATAGAAAGATTTCCCGAAGCGGTATTCCCGGTATGCCTGTGCTATCGAAAAAGGGAGGACACGTATCCTTTGTCCTCTCCGGCGCGGTGCAGGATCTTGTTCACCTCCGCCCCGCAGAGCAGGATGATCATACAGAAGTATACCCACAGCATCATCACGAGGAGCAGCGCCAGACCGCCGTACAGATAGGATGCCCGGGGAAAATAGCGGATATATAAAGAATAAATGAAGGAAAACAGCATCCAACCCCCGGCGGAGAGGGCGGCGCCGGGGAGAACCCGCATCCGTTTTTCCCCCGCAGGGGCGCGGCGAAGGATCAGGTGGTGGAACAGAGTGAAGAACAGCGTGAGAATCAGGAAGATGAACAGCCCCCGGGCGTTCATCAGTCGGGTCAGCGGGATCTCAAGGGCGGGGAAATAATGCATCAGGGTGTCGGCGATCTGGACGCCGAACACCAGAAGCAGCTGGGTTGTGAGGATCAGCACGATAAATCCCACGGTGTACAGAAAGGAGCGGAGGGCGTCCCGCACAAATCCCCGTCGGACGGAGATCCCGTAGACTCCCGCCATTCCCCTTTCCAGAGAAGCGATTCCCCGCGATGCGCTCCACAGCGCCGTCACCGCCGTGACGGAGAGAAGGGGAATACTGCCGCTTTGGGAGAGCTGCTCGGCCACGGCGGCCAGCAGCGGCAAAAAATCCTCCGGGATCACGCTTTGCAGGGTGGAAAAAATCTCCTCCCGTGTGAGGGGAAGAAACACCTGAGAGATGCTCAGAAGAAGCATAAAAAAGGGAACGGCGGACAAAAGAAGAAAAAAGGAGGATCCGGCGGAAAAAAGTAGGATCTGATCCCGCCGCAAAAGGGAAGAAATATTTTGAAAGAGGCGAATGAAGGTACGCAGATGGATGATGGAGGAGCGTTTTTTCGTGGGCATTTTTCTGTGGGATTACCTTTCCGTGGCGATTTGAAATAGTGTATGGAGATGTGGGGAAAAATATGAATTCCACCCACATAGGGGTGCTTGACATCGCATTTTAGAGTTGGTACAATATACGTAGTATATTTTGTTGAAATCCAGTGAATCGGGGGAAATCGCATGTTTAAGATCGGATGTCACGTGTCCGTATCCGGCGGATACGAAATGATGGGAAAGACCACTTTGGCCATCGGCGGAAATACGTTCCAGTATTTCACAAGAAATCCCAGAGGAAGCCGGGGAACGAAGACTCCCTCGCCCGCAGACGTGGAAGCTTTGCGGGTTTTGATGGAGGAGAACGGATTCGCTCCTGCTTTGGCTCACGCCCCCTATACCTACAACCCTGCCTCCAAGGATGAAAACATCCGTCAGTATACGAAAGAGGCGATGGCGGAGGAATTGCGCTTTCTGGAAGCCTTGCCCGGCTCGCTGTACAATTTCCATCCCGGATGCCACGTGGGACAGGGAATGGAAACGGGCATTGTTCTGATCGCGGATTTGCTCAACGCAATCGTTCTGCCCGATCAGTCCACCACGGTGCTCCTGGAAACCATGGCCGGCAAGGGCACGGAGATCGGCGGTAAATTTGAGGAGATCCGCGCCATCATCGATCTGGTACGCCCCGAAATCCGTCATAAGATCGGCGTGTGCCTGGACACCTGCCACATAAGCGACGGCGGCTACGATATCGCCGGCGATACGGATAACGTAATTGAGGAATTTGACCGCGTCATCGGTCTGGGGCGCCTGTACGCCATTCATCTGAACGATTCCAAGAATCCCCTGGGTGCCCACAAGGACCGCCACGAGAAGATCGGTGAGGGATTTTTGGGGCTGGAGGGTATCGGCCGCATTATCAATCATCCGAGAATTCGGCATTTGCCTTTTTATCTGGAAACGCCCAACGAGCTGGACGGATACGAAAGAGAGATCGCCCAACTGAAGGGGCTGCGAGAGGATATACAGTGAAAACGAACGTAGATAAAATTGCCACGCTGTCCAAGATCGGCCTGGACGCGTCGCAGAGAGACCGACTGGAGAAGGACGTCCCCGTGATTCTGTCCATGGCAGAGCTTCTGCGGGACGGCGGGGATAAAATGTACACGCCCCGTGCGGTGACCGTGCGGGAATTGCGGAAGGATATACCCGGGACGGATGTGCCGCCGGATCTGTCTTCCATCTCCGAGAGAGAGAAGGAGGGCTACGTGCATGTAGTCCGTACGGTGGAATCATGCTGAGAGAATATGCCAAAAGACTGCGCGCGGGGGAAATTACCTCCCGTGCCCTGACGGAGGCGGCCCTTGCCCGCATAGCGGAAACGGAGCCGTCTTTTCGTGCGTTTATCACCGTGTGTGCGGACACGGCCCTGGCCGCCGCCGATGCGGCGGACCGACGGATCGCCGCGGGGGATGCGCCTCTGTTGTGCGGTATCCCTATGGCCTTGAAGGACAATATCTGCACCGCCGGTATCCTTACCACCTGTGCATCCCGTATGCTGGATAATTTCGTGCCGCCCTATAACGCCTATGCCTGGGAGCGTCTTCAGGCAGAGGGAGCGGTGCTGCTCGGCAAGACCAATCTGGACGAGTTCGCTATGGGCTCAGGCAACGAGACTTCCGCTTTCGGCGTTTGCCGAAATCCGATCAATCCGGATTACGTGGCGGGAGGAAGCTCCGGTGGCAGTGCTGCCGCCGTGGCCGCCGGGGAAGCAGTCTATGCCCTCGGCTCCGATACGGGCGGCAGTGTTCGCGTGCCCGCATCCTACTGCGGCGTGGTGGGTGTGAAGCCCACCTATGGCCGGATTTCCCGCCGGGGAATGATCGCCATGGCGTCCTCTTTGGACCAGGCAGGTATTATGACCAAAACCGTCACGGACAGCGCCCTTGTGCTGGCCGCCATTTGCGGACGGGATCCGGGAGATGCTACCAGCGCGGACCGTCCGGTGGACTTTTTGAACGTTCTCCCCGACGTAAGGGGAATGCGCATGGGTATCTGCGATCTTCCTGCCGGCAGCGTGTCGGCGGCGGTGCGGGATATGTATACCCGCGTTGTCCGTCTGATGGAATCCCTTGGGGCGGAGATCGTGTCCGTTCCCATGCCCTCGGCCGATGAAGCGTACGCTACGTATTATCTTATTTCCGCCTGTGAGGCCTCCTCCAATCTGGCCCGCTACGACGGCATCCGCTACGGACGTGCCGGGGCGGGGGATACGCTTGAGGAGATGTTTGCCTCCGCCCGTTCCCATTTCGGGGATGAGGTGAAGCGTCGTCTTCTGGCGGGCACTTATGCGCTGGCGGCCCAGGGACGTGGGGAAACCTACGACCGTGCCCGCCTGATGCGGACAAGGATCCGCACCCATATGAAGGAGCAGCTTCAGTCGGTTGACGTGATTCTCACCCCGACGGCAGCGGATACGGCGTATCCCGTGGGCGGTCACGCCGGCGATGCCGTTGCCTACCGCACCTGCGATATGTTTACGACCGTGCCCTCCCTGGCGGGCTTGCCTGCCATCTCCGTTCCTGCCGGGCGGGATCGGGGACTGCCTTTGGGTATACAGAT
>JBGVJO010000183.1:0-3308 GCA_045129535.1 Eubacteriales bacterium | reverse complement strand
AATATTACCTTTCATGACTTCCGGATTGGAGTAATCGGCATAGCAAAGACCCCACCCAATAACTGCGCCCGTGATGGACTGATTGGCGGAAACAGGGAATTTCAGGTAACTCATTACGAATACAGTAATGGCAGCGCACGCGAAAATGATAAATGCTTTCAGCGCAGATTTCAGGCGAAGTGTCGCCAAAGTTCCGTTGGCAAGTGCTGCTTCCACATCTTCAACGGATGCGGTAACTTCATTGTTGGTTGAAATGCTTGCCAGCTTGTTAATGTTGTTATGACCAAGTGCAACGGCACCGACCATAACCA
The DNA here is from genome assembly GCA_045129535.1 of Eubacteriales bacterium. GTDB lineage: Bacteria > Bacillota > Clostridia > Oscillospirales > CAG-272 > SIG701. The sequence continues at coordinate 2,997 of JBGVJO010000183.1, read as the reverse complement.
TAATCGCAATAATAATAATTGCCGTGCGATATTTTACAACTCGGGTAGGTGTACTCCTCCTTAATGCAAACAGAAAATTGTATTTGTGGCGATGCGGAAAGGATATAGAATCCCTCCTTGACATCTTATGTATAATTTTAGCACATTTACACGAAAGTGTCAACCGAAATTGAGGTTATGGAAAGGTATATTGGCACTTGATAACGCAAGTTTACATCCATTTTGTGAATTTCTCACAGATCCTCGGCCAAAACCCTTCTTTTTCTCCAGATTCCACAAAGAAAATAGATCATACTGGGGATGGCGTAGCCGTAAGGCGCCAGGCCGTAACCCAACACAAAGCCGTAAAATCCCCATTCCAGATGGATGCCGAACAGACAGCTGAGACCGATACGCAGAACGACACCGTCCAGAATTGCCAAAATCATACTGAGCTTCGCATTGCCGATTCCCTGGACGAATGCGCCGCTGCCTCGCATTAGGGCAAAGGCAGGGAACATCCACAAAATGGCTTCGATGAACGTATGAGACATATCGTGCACAAGCACGTCGTCGGAGAAGATCATAAACAACTGTTTTCCGAAGAGTACGTAGAGGATCATAAAGAATACGGTCATAACAGCCGAGTACAGCCATGCGATGTACACGACACGCTTTGCCCGATCGGGCTTTTGTGCCCCCATATTCTGGCTGATCATCGGAACTGCCGCGTACTGAATGCCCTGGCAGATCTTGTTGACGATATCGTCAATGCGGACGCCCACTCCAAAAGTGGCGGATGCAACGACACCCACGTCGTTGATCATGGAATTCACAACCAGCATGGAGAGATTGATAAAACCGGATTGGATGGCCATCGGCGTGCCGAGACTGGTGATCATACCAACGTATTTGAATTTGGGCGTAAGGCTTTCACGGCTGAAATCGAAGCCGAAGGCTTCCCGTTTCTTGAACAGATAGTACAGGGAGAAGAGGAAGGAAACGGCCTGACCGATGATGGTTGCCCAAGCCGCACCGGCCACGCCCCACCCAAAAATACCGGTGAACAGAATATCCAGCACCAGGTTGACGGCAGATGCGATGCCGATGAACAGAAAGGGCCGCTTGGCGTCGCCCATGCCTCGAAGCACGGCGGATACTAGATTATATCCAGCGGTAAAAATCAGACCGGCGCTGCAGATAACGAGGTAATCTCTTGCCATATCATAGGATTCCGTGGGAATCTTCATAGTGTCCAGAATCCACGTCTGTGCACCCAGCATCCCCGTCGTAAGAATCAGGGCCAGCACGGAAATGAAAGAAAACAGTGTACCGATGATCTCGTTCATTTCTTTCCGCTTTCCCGCACCCAATGCCTGCGCCATCAAAACCTGCCCGGCATTGGAAAATCCCAGGCATACCATAGTGGCGAAATTCACGATCTGGCTGCTTTGGGATACGGCTGACAGTCCCGGTGTGCCGACAAACTCGCCGACGATGATCATATCAATGGTGCTGTACAGCACCTGCAGTGCGTTGGACGCCATAAACGGAAGGGCGAACAGCAATAGCTGACGGGCTATATTTCCTTGTGTAAAGTCCTTGGATAAGGTTTTTGAACTCATAACGGTAGATTTGTCTCCCAGACGTATTTCCGACAGGCGGAAGAAATACCTCCCGACAGTGCTGCCCGGGAGGTAATTGATTCTCCATAAAGTATACCATATATGAGGATTTTCGTCAAGTTTTGCAGGGCATACTTTTCATAAAGAGGAACAAACTGCATATGCTGTATTGATTTGTTCATAAATGGATGATACAATGAAATTGTGGCAGCTTTCTGTGTTTCTGTATCAAACACAGCGGGCTGCTTTTTTGAAAAATACAAGTCCCAACCTGCAAGGGAGGTACCTATATGAAAAGAAAATACAGACTTTCCACAGCACTTGACGTGGACGATCTTCTTATGGAATGCACGTCCTATGCCATACGGCTGGCAAACGAAAAGCACGGCTTTGATCCGCCTATGACCATCTATGAAAAGAATCGCTGGGGGAAAATCGGCACCCGTGCCGACAGCATATATCCCTATTTCCGCGATGCGGATTTTTACCGCACGCAGCCCGTTTATGAAGGCGCAAAGGAATTTGTCAGACGGCTCACTCAGATGACCGAGGTGTACATCTGTACGGCGGTGCCGCCGGAATATATGGGCATCCGCGCACAGAGAATTCGGGAGGAATTCCCCGAGATTCCCGAAGATCATATTTACATGGGCGCGCGCAAGGATAAGATTGATATGGACATCCTGTTTGATGACGGACTCCATAACATCCTTACCTCTGCAGCCCGTTATCCTCTTCTTATGCGTCGTCCGTGGAATGAAGAGGCCACAGGCATGCTGGCGGTCAATAACTACGAGTCCTTCCTCAAAGTGGTGGAAGTGATTGCCAACAGCTACAACGTATCCAACGGCTCCGCCTCCGACGATCATCGGATTGTGGTGCTCGTAGGGCCATCCGGCAGTGGTAAATCCAAGATTGCGACCGGGTTTTTGAAGATGAACAGTCAGTACGAAAAACTGGTCAGCTATACGACCAAGGACCCCACGGCGGTGGAGGAAAACAAATGGTATAACTACGTATCGCTGGATACCTTCCGTCAGATGGGGGAAAGCGGGGAACTGGTTGAATCAACGATGTATGCCGGCCACGGCTACGGCTCCCGCAAAGCGGATGTGGAGGATATTCTTGCTCGTGGCAAGCGCGTGCTGACCACAATGGATATTTGCGGTGCTATGTCGCTGAAGACCTATTTTGACAACGTGGTGTCCATCTATATCAAGCGGGATAAAAAGGCGCTGATGGCGAATATTCTTCGCAAAAACTCGTCTATTGAAGATAAGGTGAACCGTCTGAGTGCTATCGAATACGAAGAGAATAATGCAGAGTTGTGCGATTACGTGGTCAGCTTTGATACTTATGACGATGCGGTACGTCAGCTCAGTGAGATTCTTTC
>JBGVJO010000182.1:0-7260 GCA_045129535.1 Eubacteriales bacterium | reverse complement strand
CAACTCACTTGGGCTGTTGCCATCAGGCAACAGCCTTTTTTTGACACGAATCCGCTTGGTCGCATAAAATGGTACAAAACACATTTTGTGGGAGGAAGTATGGACAGCGTTACCACCATTCTTATTGCAATGCTCTCCGTGTTCGGATTCTACTGCGTACTGATGGAAATCCGCGAGGCGATCCTGCAGATTTGCCGCAAAAAGAAAACAAATGTACGGCCCGAAATTGACAACGAGGAGTAAAATCGGTATAATATATCTATACTTGAGAAAGGATGCCGGAACGGCTGCTATAAAACATGCAAGAGTATCTTTTGCCGAATGAAAACGGAAAACAGACCGTCTCCGGCACCGTTTCCGCCATCGTTTTTCAGAACGAGGACAACGGATACACCGTGTGCGAGATTGAAACGCCCGATGGGAATGAGATCACCGTAACCGGCACGCTCCCCTTCGTGAACGAAGGGGATATCATCTCCGCCATGGGAACTTGGACCAACCATCCCACCTACGGTCCCCAGTTTAAAGCGGAATTTTATGAGAAATCCCTCCCCGCCGAGGAGGGGGATATCCTTCGCTATCTGGCCACCGGCAATATCAAGGGCATCGGCCCGAAAACCGCCTCCCGCATCGTGGAGCGGTTTGGCGTGGACACCTTCGACATCATCGCCAATCATCCGGATTGGCTGACGGAAATCTCGGGGATCTCCCCCAAGAAAGCCGCCCAGATCAACGAAAGCTTTGCCCAGACTGTGGGCGTGCGCGCAGTGATGCTGTTCTGCCGGGATTATTTCCCGCCGGCCACCGCGGTACGAATCTATAAAAAATGGGGCAACTCCGCCGTGGATCGCCTGAAGGGGAATCCCTATATACTCTGCTCCGAAATGGACGGCATCGGCTTCAAGGGGGCGGACAGGCTGGCTATGTCCATCGGTGTTGCTCCCGATTCCGAGGAACGTATTACGGCAGGCATTTCTTTCGTTTTGCGTGAAGCCGCTCAATTGAGCGGGCACACCTGTGTGCCCAAGGCAGACGTGATTGCTCAAAGTGCCGAGGTTTTGGGAATCGATCCCAATGCGGTGGCGGACAAGCTGGCTTCGCTGTTGGCTGTCAATCACTTGCAATCCGTCACGCGGGACGGCACGGAATACGTATCCCTGCCCCTTTACTATCGGGCAGAGGATTTTTGCGCGAAAAAACTGCTCCATCTGAATCGGCTTTGCCCCCGCCTGGACAGCGGGGATGCCGAGCGTCTGATCTGGCAGATGGAAGCGGAAAATCATATGGAATACGCTCTATTGCAGAAGCAGGCCATCCGCGGCGCTTTGGAAAGCGGCGTTATGATCCTGACGGGCGGCCCCGGCACCGGTAAAACCACCGTCATACGGGCACTGATCTCCATTTTCGAGAGTTTGAGGATGGACTGCGCCCTGGCGGCCCCCACGGGCCGTGCGGCCAAACGAATGAGCGAGGCCACCTCCCGGGAGGCCAAGACCATCCACCGCCTTTTGGAGGTGGAATTCCGTGGGGAGGATAGGGACAACACCGGATTCGCACGGGGTGAATCCAACTATCTGGACGAAGACGTGATTATTCTGGACGAGTGCTCCATGATCGACGTGCTACTTCTGGAGGCGCTTTTGCGGGCTGTGAAAAACGGCGCCCGCGTGATCCTTATCGGCGATGCGGAGCAGCTTCCCTCTGTGGGTGCCGGAAACGTGCTCTCCGATTTGATTGAGTGCGGTGCATTTCCCACTGTGCGCCTGACGGAGATATTCCGCCAGTCCGAGACCAGTCTGATCGTTACCAATTCCCATGCCATCAATGAGGGGCGCTTCCCCGACATTACGAAAAAAGACAGCGACTTCTTCTTCCTTCCCAGAGAAACGGACGAAGAGATCGCTTACACCATTGCGGATCTGTACAAAAACCGCCTGCCTCGCTCCTACGGTGCGGACACGGTGAATCAGATCCAGGTAATCACGCCGTCACATAACGGTGCCGCCGGCACCTCCCGTCTGAATCAGCTGCTGCAGGAGGCATTGAATCCCCAAAACGGCCGCAAACAGGAGCGGAAATGCCGGGATTTCGTCTTCCGTGAGGGGGATCGCGTGATGCAGATCAAAAACGATTATTCCCTGGAATGGACGAAAAACGGCACGGAGGGTTGCGGCATCTTCAACGGGGACATCGGCGTCATCAAAGACATCGATCCCGTATCCGAATCCCTTGCGGTGGACTTCGACGGACGGGAGACGGTTTACGAGTTTTCCATGCTGGATGAGCTGGAGCACTCCTATGCGGTGACGGTACACAAGAGTCAAGGCAGCGAATATCCTATCGTGATTCTGCCCATCGCACGGTGTGCGCCTATGCTTCGCACCCGCAATCTTCTGTACACGGCGGTCACACGTGCTGCCCGTATGGTGATTTTGGTAGGCCGGCGGGACATTCTCGCGGAAATGGTGGAAAACGAAAGACATTCTCTGCGCTACACCAATCTCAAGCAATTCATAAGACGGGAGTGCGGGTTATGAGCACCCTTTACAGTAAGATCACCGCTGCCCTGTTTCCCCGTCGCTGTCCCGTATGCGGAAAAATAACGGATTCCGCAACGCCCCGGCTTTGCCATGAATGTGCCGAAGCACTGGCGGTGGAATATGAAAAGCACTGCCCCGTCTGCAACGGGAAAGCTTCGGTATGCACCTGCCATCCGGAGGCCCCGGTCGCCCGTGATTCTTCCGTCATCGCGCTGGGGTTCTACGAGCCGGGCCAGACAAATTCCCTTACGTCCCGCTTGGTATATGCTTTGAAGCACCAGACCGATGACACCGCCGCCCATATCCTTGCACGGGATTTGGCCGGAGCCATTCTCAAAGATTTTCTCGCCCGGGATGAGGACGTTCGCACGTGGGTGATCACCTACGCGCCCCGCTCCATTTTGGGATACGAGGAAAACGGCTTCGATCAGGCGCAGCGTCTTGCCAAGCTATGTGCCCGCTACGTCGGTGCACGGTATGAGCGGATCTTTTGCCGACACGGCGGCGATACGCAGAAAGAACTGAGTGAGAAGGAACGGCAGAACAACGCCGCCGCATCCATTCGGCTGCGGCATAAGCGAAGAAAATACAGCGGCAAATACATCGTGGTGGACGATATTCTGACCACCGGTGCCACCCTTGCGGAATGCGCCGGGCTTCTTATCTCCCGCGGTGCCGAATCGGTACGGATTGCCGTGCCGTATCGCACGCTGCCTCGCCGTCCAAAGCAAACGTTGTGGTATGCCGCGGCGGGAAAAAATAGCCAATAGCACATCCGTCGATTCGCCACGTTTCGGCGGATTTTCTATTGACAGAGTCGGCATAATATGATATACTATTTGAAGTAAATCTTCAAGACGGTTCACTGATGTCGGCAAGATTGAAAAGCGGAAATTTTGTTTCCGCGACGCAGTTCATCTTGCTAGAAAGCAAGTTTTTTTTTGCAACCGGAAAGGATCTGACGATGGAATTCACCAATATGCACCCTATGGACGATACAGCCGCTCAGAAGTTCAAATCTTCTGTTACGGATTTTTTGTCCGCTGATGCGTATCGTGCTCTCCTTTCTCCCAAATATACTGTTTTTCCCGGCTTTTGCGATGTGCATGTGCATTTTCGTGAGCCGGGTTTTTCTTACAAGGAGACTATGGAGTGCGGATCGGCCGCAGCGGCCCACGGCGGATACACCGCCGTATGCACCATGCCCAATCTGAAGCCGGTGCCGGATTCGGTGGAGAATCTGCGGGCACAGACCGAGCGGATCCGTGAGGGCGCGTGCATTCACGTATATCCCTACGGTTCCATCACTGTGGAACAGATGGGCAAAGCACTGTCCGACATGGACGGTATGGCAGACGAGGTCATCGCCTTCTCCGATGACGGACGGGGCGTGCAAAGCGAATCCCTTATGCGGGAGGCTATGCTCCGCGCCAAGGCCTTGAACAAAATGATCGTGGCCCACTGTGAGGTAAACGCGCTGCTCCGCGGCGGATATATCCACGACGGCGAGTACGCCCGCGCACACGGCCACAAGGGCATCTGCTCCGAGAGCGAATACGCCCAGATCGAGCGGGATCTCCGCCTGGCCAAGGAAATCGGCTGTGCGTACCACGTGTGCCACATTTCCACCAAAGAAAGCGTGGATTTGATCCGTCGTGCCAAGGCAGACGGCGTGGACGTGAGCTGCGAAACGGCTCCCCACTATCTGGTGCTGGATGAAAACGATCTGCAGGAGGACGGACGGTTCAAGATGAACCCGCCCCTTCGCTCCTCCGCCGATAAAGAGGCACTTTTAGCCGGTGTGCTGGACGGCACCATCGACATGATCGCCACCGATCACGCGCCTCACTCCGCCGATGAAAAATCCAGAGGCCTGGCCGGCAGTGCTTTCGGCATTGTGGGCCTGGAAACCGCCTTCTCCGTGATGTACACCCATCTGGTGAAGCCGGGCATTCTCACGCTGGATCGGCTCATTGAGCTCTTGGCCATCGCCCCCCGCCGCCGCTTCGGCATCCCGCTGGGCACAGACTTTTCCGTATGGGATCTGTCGGAGGTGTGGACGGTGCGCCCCGAGGAATTCCTTTCCATGGGACGGGCCACTCCCTTTGCAGGTGATACCCTGCAGGCAAAATGCCACCTGACCGTCTGCGACGGCAACGTTGTTTACCACGTTTAATCTATATTCCAATAAATCGATTGCGTTTCATAGTACAAGGAGGATATCATGGCAAAAAGAAGCGATCTTAAGAAAATTCTGATCATCGGCTCCGGCCCCATCATCATCGGCCAGGCAGCGGAGTTCGACTATGCAGGCACCCAGGCGTGCCTCGCACTGAAGGAAGAGGGCTATCAGGTAGTTCTCTGCAACTCCGACCCTGCCACCATTATGACGGACACCACCATTGCCGACAAGGTATATATGGAGCCTCTCACCCTGGAGTATATTGCCAAGATCCTGCGCTATGAGCGTCCGGACGCCATCCTCCCCGGTATCGGCGGCCAGACCGGTCTGAATCTGGCTATGCAGCTGGAAAAGAAAGGCGTTCTGAAGGAGTGCGGCGTAGAGCTGCTGGGCACCAGCAGCGCCAGCATTGAGCGCGCCGAGGACCGCGAAATGTTCAAGGAACTGTGCCAGTCCATCGGTGAGCCCACCATTCCCTCTCAGATCACCTACTCCCTGGAGGAGGCCAAGCAGGCTGCTGCGGAAATCGGCTACCCTGTTGTTCTCCGTCCCGCCTTTACTCTGGGCGGCACCGGCGGCGGCTTCGCCAATAAAGAGGCAGTGTTGATCGAGGTTGGCTTGAACCCGTTAAAGCTGTCTCCCCTTCAACAGGTACTGATCGAGAAGAGCGTAAAGGGCTACAAGGAAATCGAGTTCGAGGTTATGCGCGACTCCGCCGATCACGCCATCACCATCTGCGGTATGGAAAACATCGATCCCGTAGGTGTACACACCGGTGACTCCGTGGTTGTGGCTCCCATCATGACCCTCTCCGAAAAGGATCACAAGATGCTGAATGACAGCGCTATCAAGCTGATCCGTGAGCTGAAGATCGAGGGCGGCTGTAACGTACAGTTTGCGCTCCATCCCCACACCAGCGAGTACTACCTCATCGAGGTCAATCCCCGCGTATCCCGTTCCTCTGCTTTGGCATCCAAGGCCAGCGGCTATCCCATTGCCCGCGTAACCGCCAAGATCGCGGTAGGTATGACGTTGGACGAGATCGCCATCGCCAACACAACTGCTGCCTTCGAGCCTCAGCTGGACTACGTGATCGCCAAGCTCCCCCGCTTCCCCTTCGACAAGTTCACCTCTGCCACCAACCTGCTGGGCACCCAGATGAAGGCCACCGGCGAGGTTATGGGTATCGGCTCCAATCTGGAGGAGTGCCTGCTTAAGGGCATCCGCTCCCTTGAGATCGGCGCCAACCACATCTACCTGCCCAAGTTTGACAACATGAGCGTAGAGGAACTCCTGGAATACATTAAGGAATTCCGCTCTGACAATATCTTCGCCATCGCTGAGCTCTTCTACCACGGTGTATCCGTGGAGAAGATCCACGAGATCACCCAGATCACCCCCTACTTCCTCGAGGCCATCAAGCGCATCGTGGATATGGAGGAGACCTTGAAGGCCCACGTCCGTGACGAGGAAACTCTGCGTGCGGCCAAGAAGATGGGCTTCTCCGATAAGTATATCGCCCGTATGTGGAAGTGCACGGAGCTGGACGTTTACAACCTCCGTAAGGAACTGGGCCTCTTCCCCGTATTCAAGATGGTAGACACCTGCCACACCGGTGCGTATATCCCCTACTTCTATTCCTCCTACACCGGAGAGAACGCCTCCGTTCTGACGGACAAGAAGAAGATCGTCGTACTGGGTGCGGGCCCGATCCGTATCGGTCAGGGTGTGGAATTCGACTACTCCACCGTACACGCAGTTATGACCATCAAGAACGCAGGATACGAGGCGATCATTATCAACAACAACCCCGAAACCGTATCCACCGACTACACCACTGCGGACAAGCTGTACTTTGAACCTCTGACTCCCGAAGACGTGATGAACATCATCGAGTTCGAGAAGCCGGAAGGCGTTGTGGCCTCCCTGGGCGGTCAGACCGCCATCTATCTGGCACAGCCTCTCACCGACCGCGGTGTGAAGATCATCGGCACCGACTGTGCCGCCATCGACAAGGCTGAAGACAGAAACGCCTTTGAAAATCTGCTCAATGAGCTGAACATCCCCCGCGCAAAGGGCCGCGCCGTTACCAAGCTGGAAGACGGTCTGGCTGCTGCCAAGGAGATCGGCTATCCCGTACTGGTTCGTCCCAGCTTCGTTCTGGGCGGCCGTGCGATGCAGATCGTTGCCAACGAGGAGCAGCTGCGCCACTATCTGCGCACCGCCGTTGAGATCGACGAGGACAAGCCGGTTCTGGTTGACAAATATATTCAGGGACGCGAAGTAGAGATCGACGCCATCTGCGACGGTCGCGACGTATTCGTTCCCGGTATCATGGAGCTGGTTGAGCGCACCGGCGTTCACTCCGGTGACTCCATCTCCGTATATCCTCCCTTCTCCATCAGCGATCGCGTAAAGGGCATCATTCTCCAGTACGCGAAGAAGCTGGGTATGGGCATCGGTATCGTGGGTCTTTTCAACATCCAGTTCATCGTGGACAAGGATGACAACGTGTTTATCATCGAGGTCAATCCCCGC
>JBGVJO010000181.1:0-4159 GCA_045129535.1 Eubacteriales bacterium | reverse complement strand
TGTCAACCGCCTGCTGTCCTATCCCGAGTATTACGACATCGGCCGACTGAAACAGATTTTGGCCATGATCGAGCAGAAGGACGATCTCGTTCAGCTGATCTCCCGGGAAACGAAGGCTCTGGAGCAGAGCGAGGACGAGGGCAAGGTGCAGGTCTACATCGGCCACGAAAATCTGGTGGAGATTATGGACAACTCCACACTGATTCTGAAAACGGTAAAGAGCGGCGGACGGGTCATCGGTACCATCGGTATCATCGGCCCCACCCGTATGGATTACTCCAAGGTGATTTCCATGATCGACCATCTGTCGGCAGGAATCCGGGACGCTCTCGGTGACGGGGAGACGGACGAAACCCGCTTTCTTCCCGGACTAACAAACGGACGAGGTGATTATTGATGACACAGGATGTGAAGGACACGGCAGTGGAAAATGAAGAAATGCCGCAGGAGAATGTGACGGAAACCGATGCGGGATCCGAAGAAACCAAGGAAAAACGTCCCGCTAAAGGAGAGGTAAAAAAGCTCCGGGCGGAATGTGCCCAGTGGGAAGAGAAAGCTAAGGAAATGACTGCCCAGGCGGAGGATATGAAGGACAAATACCTTCGCACTCTGGCGGAATACGATAACTACCGCAAGCGTACCGCAAAAGAGCGGGAGGGCATTTACGCCGATGCGTATGCGGACTGTATAAAAAATCTTCTGCCCTTGCTTGACAATCTGGAAAGAGCTTCCCAATTTACGGAAGGCGATCAGGTGGCGCAGGGTGTGAAGATGATCCTCGGCACCTTGCCCGACATTCTCGGCAAGATGAACGTAAGCGCTTTTGGCGCACCCGGTGAGACCTTCGATCCCGAGATCCACAACGCCGTGATGCACGTGGACGACGAGCAGTACGGTGAGGGCGAGATCGTGGAGGTATTCCAGCAAGGTTACAAATACGGCGACAAGATCATCCGGTATGCGATGGTCCGCGTAGCCAACTAAAATAAGTTAACAAATCAATTTATATAATTCAGGAGGAATTAGAATTATGGGAAAGATTATTGGTATAGATCTTGGTACGACCAACTCTTGCGTAGCAGTATTTGAGGGCGGCGAGCCCGCCGTTATCCCCAATCCCGAAGGAGCCAGAACTACCCCTTCCGTGGTGGCTTTCTCCAAGACCGGTGAGAGAATGGTAGGCCAGGTGGCAAAGCGTCAGGCTATCACCAACCCCGACAAGACCGTGATGAGCATCAAGCGTCACATGGGTACCGACTATAAGGTAGCCATCGACGACAAGAAGTTCACTCCCCAGGAGATTTCCGCTATGATTCTGCAGAAGCTGAAGGCGGATGCAGAGGCATTTTTGGGTACCACCATTACCGAGGCGGTCATTACCGTTCCCGCATACTTCTCCGACGCACAGCGTCAGGCAACCAAGGACGCCGGTAAGATTGCCGGTCTGGAAGTAAAGCGTATCATCAACGAGCCCACCGCCGCTGCTCTGGCATACGGCGTGGATAAGGACGGCGTAAACCAGAAGATCATGGTATACGACCTGGGCGGCGGTACCTTCGACGTATCCCTGCTTGAGATCTCCGACGGCGTGTTTGAAGTGCTTGCTACCAACGGCGATACCCGCCTGGGCGGTGACGACTTCGACCAGCGCGTGATCGACTGGATTGCCGACACCTTCAAGGCCGAGAACGGCATTGATCTGCGTAACGACAAGATGGCCCTGCAGAGATTGAAGGAAGCCGCTGAGAAGGCGAAGATCGAGCTTTCCGGCACCATGAGCACCCAGATCAATCTGCCCTTCATTACTGCCGATGCCACCGGCCCCAAGCACTTTGACGCAACCCTGACCCGTGCAAAGTTCAACGAGCTGACCGCGGATCTGGTGGAGCGCTCCCTGATCCCCACCAAGAAGGCAATGGCAGACGCAGGTCTGAATGCATCTCAGATCGACAAGGTGCTGCTGGTAGGCGGTTCCACCCGTATCCCCGCCGTACAGGATGCCGTTAAGGCTCTGATCGGCAAGGATCCCTTCAAGGGTATCAACCCCGACGAGTGCGTAGCCATCGGCGCAGCTATCCAGGGCGGCGTTCTGGGCGGCGACGTAAAGGACGTACTCCTTCTGGACGTTACTCCTCTGTCTTTGGGTATTGAAACCCTGGGCGGCGTATTCAACCGCATCATCGACCGCAACACCACCATCCCCGTAAAGAAGAGCCAGGTATATTCCACCGCCGCAGACGGTCAGACCTCCGTTGAGATCCACGTTCTGCAGGGTGAGAGAGATATGGCTGCCGGCAATACCACCTTGGGCCGCTTCATTCTGGACGGTATCGCTCCCGCTCCCCGCGGCATTCCCCAGATCGAGGTTACCTTTGATATCGACGCCAACGGCATCGTAAACGTAACTGCACAGGATAAGGGTACCGGTAAGGACCAGCACATCACCATCACCTCCTCCACCAATATGTCTCAGGAGGACATCGACCGCGCCGTTAAGGAGGCGGAGAAGTTCGCTGAGGAAGATAAGAAGATGAAGGAAGCGGTAGAGATCAAGAACCGCGCCGAGCAGATGATCTTCCAGTCCGAGAAGACCCTCACCGACATCGGTGACAAGGCAGACGAGAGCCTGAAGGCTCCCGTGACCGCGGCTATCGAGAAGCTGAAGGAAACCGTTAAGGGTAACGATACCGAGGCCATCAAGGCAGATACCGAGGCCCTGGAGAAGGCATTCTATCCCCTGGCCGAGAAGCTGTATCAGTCCGCTCAGGCGGCACAGGGTGCTGAGGGCGGCGATCCCAACGCACAGGCAGGCGGCGACACCTTCTACAACGCGGATTTCGAGGATAAATCCGAAAACTGATAAGTGATACGCAATGGGGCTGTTCATAGGGACAGCTCCCATTTGCGCGTTTTTGATTTCCTCCGCCAGGCGGAGAAAGGTAGGTCAGCTATGGCTGAAAGCAAAAGAGACTATTACGAGGTTCTGGGCGTAGACCGATCCGCCGACGAGGGCGCGATCAAGCGTGCGTACCGATCCCTCGCAAAGAAATACCATCCCGACGTGAATCCGGGGGACAAAGAGGCGGAGCAGAAGTTCAAGGAAGTGAACGAGGCCTACGCCGTCCTCTCCGATTCGGAAAAGAAGGCCAAATACGATCAGTTCGGTCACGCCGCCTTTGAGGCCGGCGGTGGCGGAGGCTACGGCGGATTCAGTGGCTTTGGGGATATGGATTTCGATATTTCCGATATCTTCTCCAGCTTTTTCGGCGGCGGTATGGGCGGCGGAAGCAGCCGCCGCGGGCCGGTGCGGGGTGAGGATATCACCGTGCGGCTCACCCTTTCCTTTGAGGAAGCCGTGTTCGGCGTGAAGAAGGAGATCTCCTACCAGCGCATCCAAAAATGCGCAGAGTGCTCCGGCAGCGGTGCTGCCAAGGGAACCTCCCCCAAGACTTGTCCCACCTGCGGCGGCTCCGGTCGGATCCGCGTGCAGCAGCGCACGCCTCTCGGCATTATGCAGACCCAAAAAGCCTGCGATGCCTGCCGCGGTACGGGTAAGATCGTGGAGAAGCCCTGTGAGTCCTGCCGCGGAAACGGCTACGTCCGCGTGACCAAGAAACTGGACGTGTCCATTCCTGCCGGTATTGACGACGGACAGAGAGTGGTTCTCAGCGGGCAGGGAAGCGAAGGCCGCGAGGGCGGTCCCGCAGGTGACTTGTACATCTACGTAAACGTCCGGCCCCACGCTGTGTTTGAGCGGGACGGTTACGATATTTATTGCGAGGTGCCTATTTCCTTTACGGAGGCGGCACTGGGCGCGGAGATTGACATTCCTACCCTGGAGGGTACGGAGATGTACCAGATCAAGGAAGGAACTCAGACCGGCACCACCTTCACCATCCGGGATAAAGGCGTGCCCGTGGTCAACAGCAACGCGCCGCGGCAGTCTGCATATCACCGTCAAGGTGGAAGTGCCCAAGAGCTTGAATTCCGAGCAGAAGGATCTGCTCCGCAAGTTCGCCGAAAGCTGCGGCGAGGGCGAGTCCGGCGGCAACCGGAAAAACTTCTTCAAGCGATTCTTCAAATAATCATACAGACAGGACAGAGATATGGAAGAGAAAAACTGGATTCGCATCCGCGTGAGCGCGGCGTGTGAGCATTT
>JBGVJO010000180.1:0-1708 GCA_045129535.1 Eubacteriales bacterium | reverse complement strand
TCAAAGGTGCGGATGCCGCGCTCGCACAAAATTACGTTTTCGTTACCGCCGGCCATAATGTACTCGGCGCTCATCAGCCATTCCTTCAGCGTGTTGGCAAGGCCCCGCTTCAGAAGGATAGGTTTGTTGGTCTTGCCCAGTTCCTTGAGAAGCTCAAAGTTCTGCATGTTCCGCGCGCCTACCTGGATCACGTCCACGTCTTCGAAGAGGGGAAGATGGTTGGCGTTCATGATTTCCGTAACGATGGGCAGGCCCGTCTCCTTTTTTGCCTCCAGAAGAAGCTCGATTCCCTCGGCCTTCAAACCCTGGAAATCGTAGGGAGAGGTGCGGGGCTTAAAAGCACCGCCGCGGAGCATGGTGGCGCCCAGGCGCTTGACCTCGCGGGCGATGCCGATCAGCTGCTCCTCGCTTTCCACGGAGCAGGGGCCGGCGATGAAGGTGAAAACGTCACCGCCCACGGAGGTATCGCCCACCCGGACAACGGTGTCGTCGGGGTGGAACTTGCGGTTGGCGCTCTTGAAGGGCTCGCTGATGCGGGTGACGGATTCCACTACCTCCAGACCGGCGAGAAGATCACCGTCGATCTTGGCGGTGTCACCGATCAGGCCGAGAACCGTCTGATATTCACCGCGGGAGATGTGTACGTCCAACCCGACGGAGCGGATCCACTCTACGATATTCTGAATTTGTGTTTCTGTGGCGGTATTTTTCAAAACGGCTATCATAATTGTTCCTCCGGTTAGGTATAATACTTTCTGTAAGTTGTCGGATAAAAAATGAAGCCTCACAGCGCATTCACTGTGAGGCTTTCCCAAAAAACGGAATCGGTGGGATGACCCATATTCGCAGTAAAAATTACGCAACAAATCACTCTTACTTTTTTACGATGTAATAAAAGTAAAAGTAATAAAATGCGTATGCGAATACGTTTCTCATCTTTTTACGCTTCTCCGTGTGTATATTCACCCTAAGGTTGGTTTCATTATAGCACCCGGAGATGGGACTGTCAAGGCATTGTGCGAAAAAAACGGCGTGTGGACGATAAAAAACAATGTGTCCGGATGCATTTTTATGCACCTATGTAAAAACAATGTTGTTTTTACAATAAATTCAAAATTGTTGTATTGACAATAATTTTCCACTATGGTATACTGTTCCGGAAATAGAAAATCACCGGATTGCGGAGGTTTTACGTTATGGCAAAACTGGTTTACAATATACGGGACGTTCTTACGTTCCGGGATCTGCTCGACGGCAGCGCCGAGCTGTATGGCGATCTGTGCGCCTTTACCTTCCGGGAGGGAGGTGGCGTGCGGGAGATTACCTATAACGAGGCATACTCCGATATCCGTGCCTTCGCTGCCTATCTCAATTCTCTCGGATTGAGTGGCAAGAAGGTGGGCATCATGGGCAAAAACGGCTATCCCTGGGCGCTGACTTACCTGGCGGTGACTTGCGGTGTGGGCGTGATCGTGCCCATCGATCGGGAACTGAAGGGAGAGGAGCTCCGCCACGTGGTGGATCACTCCGAGCTTTCCGCCATCGTGTATCTGCCCGACGTGGCAGATAAGGTGGAAAATCTTCCGGGAGATTTTCTGCGGCTGAATACGGCGTCGATGGGGGAATACATTGCCACCGGCGAGACGTTGCGGGCGGTGGGAGACACCTCCTACGAACAGCATCACGTGGATCCCCACGAGATGAGCAT
>JBGVJO010000179.1:0-2327 GCA_045129535.1 Eubacteriales bacterium | reverse complement strand
GAGGTGTAAGTTTCTTTGGGTTGAGAACTCCTCATCCGTCAGCGCGACATTGGCTTTGCCAAGTCGGGCTGCCACCTTCTCCCGCAGGAGAAGGCTTTTGGTAAGCCGAACTCTCACACCCAACCAGACACGAACGGTTTTCCCGGATGAGGTATTAAAAAACCCGCAGGCCATAGGACCTGCGGGTTTTGTTTGATATTATTTAAACTTCAGCCGTTTCGGGGGCAGGCTCGGTGGGAATTTCCACTACCTTGCGGGTGCCGGAAATCTCACGGTAGAAGTCTGCAAAGGAAGCGTGCTGATAAGGTACCAGCCACAGAGAGCCGATGCCCAGTGTAAATACGCAAAGGAAAGCCCAGCCGATGAAGCTCATCTCCAGACAGAAGAGGCGCCACTTGTTGCCGCGCATCATTTCCTTGGAAAGACGGATCGCTTCTCTTGCCCTCATAGTGGGATTTTCGGCCAGTATGTAAGGCGTCATAGCATAGCTGTATATGGCAATAATACCGGGAATGAAGAACAGAAGGGACCACAGAATGATATAAAGGGAGGTCAGCAGATTGGTGCATACGGCGTTGGTCCAATGGGGGAAGTAAGAAACGACCTGGCTTATTTTCACTTCCTCACCGTCAATCAGATTCAGATTGAAGCGGCTGTAGCCTAATTTAACAACGCTGCCGATAAACAAATAGACAAGGGCGGTAACGAAAGCGACAACGAATACAACGGACATAATACTGAGAAGAATTTTTGCGGTCTCAGGATCCATCGGCGTCGTTTCCTCCTCGGAAAAATCAAAACCGGATCCGCCGCCGGAGGAGGAAACGCCACCCAACAGGGATGCGATAAATCCGGCCAAAACGGCGATACCCCATTTTCCGCTCAGGGCTTTTCTTGCGGCATAGCGAAAATCACTTGCTCTTTTCATGTGAATCTCCTTTGTGAATAATATTGTCGGGTACATTATACCATATAAACGAACGGAAAGTAAATATTACTACAGATTTTTCCCGTTTTTTTGCGCGGAGTGGAATTTGGTGCGAAAAAATCCTTTTTATCCGCCGATAATTCCGAAAAATCCCCGAAAAACTGTGTTTTTTGTGAAAAATCCCGGGATAAAATTTGAAAAATCCCTTGACAATGGCTCCTATCATCGATTATAATAATACGTGCTATGCGGATAATTAACCTCATAATCGAGTAAGGAGGGTGTAAAAATGCTGAGAACCTACCAGCCGAAGAAGAGACAGAGAAGCAAAGAACACGGCTTCCGTAAAAGAATGAAGACCGCCGACGGCAGAAAAGTACTGAAGAGACGCCGTGCCAAGGGCCGCGTGCGTCTGACTCACTGATTCCGACCGAACGCGTGCAGGACGAGAATATGAATTCGTAACCTCCGATGTAATCGGGCACTTTTGTCCGCTGCGATCGGAGGTTTCTTCGTATTTCGCCCCGCAATCCCCATTCGTCAAACGAAGGGAAACATCTATGAAATTTCAAGCGATCCGAGAAAACCATTTGTTTGTCAAAGCCTATACGGGCGGACGACGGGCACCCGCCAAGAGCTGTACGGTTTACGTGCTGAAGGACCGGAAGGCCAAGCGGATCATGAAAAGCCGTCCCGACAAGCAATATATCAACCGCATCGGTATCACAGCCTCAAAGAAGATCGGAGGCGCTGTTCAGCGTAACCGTGCGAAAAGAGTGATCCGTGAGGCACTCCGGCTCATTATGCAGGAGTACACCCTCAAAACCGGTCACCTTATCGTCATAGCCGCACGGGAAAATGCAACAGTATGTAAAATGCAGGACGTAAAGCGTGACTTGCAATCAGCCTTGATGCGTGTTTCCATGATCGTACCCCCCGAGGAGAGCCATGATTGATTTTGTGAAAAAAATCGTCGGAGCCATCTCCCGCGCCGCCGTGGCGGTGCTCTCATTCCCGATACACCTGTATCGGAAATTCATCTCTCCCATAAAACCCCGGTGCTGCCGATTTACCCCATCCTGCTCCCAGTACGCGCTGGACGCGTTGAGTGAATGGGGCGTTTTTCGCGGCTCCGCTTTGGCGCTGTGGCGAATCCTTCGGTGCAATCCCTTCGGGGGCTGCGGCCACGATCCCGTGCCGAGAAGGAATTACAAAAAGATCGATCCTTTAAAGGATCGGAAAAAATGAGAGAGAATCTCCCGCGCAAAATTTAAGGAAAGTATATGCGATCCCATTCGGTGACCGTATAATCGGTAAGAAGTATGCTTGACTTTATCGCTATCCCCCTGGGATGGATTATCAAGGTATGTTATTCTTTGGTAAATAACTATTTCCTGGC
>JBGVJO010000178.1:0-6731 GCA_045129535.1 Eubacteriales bacterium | reverse complement strand
CGATCGGGAGGGAGAGATCATCGTCCGCCTTTGTGTCTCCCACGCCATGGAGGGATACCCAGGCAAACCGGAGTACCGTCTTTGGCTGCCCGATCAAACACCGGAGACCATCTCCCAGGCCTTATCCGAGATGAAGTCCGCCGGCGAATACGATCATCTGGCCAACGAGGGGTTTGCACGAACCTATATTGATTGGTTGTACGGCGTAAACCTGACACGCTATGCCACCTTGAAAACCGGATCTCTTCTGCGGGTAGGACGGGTGATCGTCCCCATCGTCCGCGCCATCTACGATCGGGATATGGCTATACGCCATTTCGTGCCGGACATCTACTACGCTCTGATCAGCCGTGCAGAAACGAACGGCGTTCCTGTGGAGCTGACGAGCAAAGAAAAATTCCCGAAGAATCAACTCGCTCAGGCACAGGCACTGTGCCAGCGATACAATTCCGCCCCCGCTGTTGTCACATCCGTAAAAAAGAAAAAGGACGTGATCGCGCCGGGCAAGCTCTATTCCCTGTCCAAGCTGCAAAATTTCCTGGGAAAGAAGTATAAGATGTCCATGTCCGAAAGCTTGGAAATCGTGCAGGGACTGTACGAAAAGGGATATCTGACCTATCCCCGCACCAATTCGGAATATCTGGCTACGGCTGAAAAGGACAAGATCCGCAAGATTATTGAAAATGCGAAAAAATTGGGCTATCCGCTGGTGTTCAAGGAAAGCAAAAGCATATTTGACGATTCCAAAATCGAATCCCACTCGGCCCTGACTCCGACGTACAAGATTCCAAACAAATCCCAGCTGACCGAGCGGGAGATGCTGGTTTACTCCGCCGTATTCCGCCGCTTTGCCGCCGTTTTCTGCAGTGAGGATTGTATTGCCCACCGCACGGAAATAAAAATTGCCGTGGGTGATCTGGAGGAATTCACCCTGAAGGGTACCGTCATCGTGGAAAAAGGTTGGATGAAATACGACGATTCCACCATGAAAGACCGCCTCCTGCCTCCCTTGAACAAGGGCGACACGGTGCAGATCGATTTCCAACCCGTGGAGAAGGAAACCTCCCCGCCCAAGCACTATACCATTGAAACCCTGAATAATTATCTGAAGAATCCCTTCCGGGAAGATAAAGCAAAATCCGCCGAGGATGCAACCGACGATACCGAGGAATACCGCGCTATTTTTGAGGGATTGGAGTTGGGCACGGAGGCCACCCGGACGGGCATCATCGACAACGCCCGCAAGTCGGGATATATTGAGCTGAAAAAGGACGTATACCGCATACTGCCCGAGGGAGAATTCCTTATCGAATCCCTCACGCATATGGGCATCAGTATGGACAAATACAAAACGGCGGACGTAGGACGTTCTCTGAAACGGGTTTTCCGAGGTAAATCCACCATTGAGGACAGTCTGCATATCGCTGAGGACGAAATTGCGCGCATCTTTGAAGCAAAGACGGTCTCCCCGGACGAAGATACGGACATTGGCTTTTTCGGTGACACCGTGGGCGTCTGTCCTCTCTGCGGCCAGGAAGTACGGCGGACCAAACGGGGCTACGGCTGCCAAGGCTACAAGGACGGATGCAAATTTGGCCTGTTCTCGCCGTTGTGCGGCCGCGCCATACCCAAATCCGCTATGGAGCTTCTTTTGCGGGAAGGACGCACTCCCGTGCTGCGCGGGTTTGTCTCCAAGAAAAGCGGCAAGTCCTTTGACGCCGCCCTGAAGCTGGAAAACGGTGAGGTCAAGTTCGATTTTTGAATACCGTTTTCCCTATCAACACATATAGCAACAAGCCGCACGGACGTCCCTGCGGCTTTCCTTTTTATCCGGCTGCGTGTGGCTCCGTTATTGACATTCATACAGCAAAAGGCTATAATGATTACATATATATAATATCCCGTTTACAAATCTATTCACGCAGAAAGGAGCATCGCCCATGGTATTTTCCGGACTACTGTTTCTCGGAATATTTCTGCCTGTGCTTTTGGCGGTGTATCATCTCTCCCCCAAGTGGATCCCCCTTCGCAACTATATTCTGCTCACTGTGTCTCTGTTGTTTTACGGATGGGGTGAACCAAAGCGAATCGTTCTTCTTCTGCTCGCCGCATTCGTGGGCTATCTTGCCTGTCTGTATATGGAAAAGAACCGGGGGAAGCTAGGCGCGAAAGTTGCACTCATCGTCGCACTTGCCGTAGATATCGGTATTCTGCTTCTCTTCAAGTACGCAGGATTTTTCGTGTCCAACGTGAATACTCTCTTCGGTATTTCCATTGACTTCGCGGGATTTGCCCTGCCCCTCGGCATTTCCTTCTATACGTTTCAGATCCTCTCTTACGTCATCGACGTGTATCGGGGACAAACGGCAGCGCAAAAATCCTTCGCCAAGCTGCTTCTCTACGTTTCTCTGTTTCCACAGCTGGTTGCCGGCCCCATCGTCCGCTACGTGGACGTGGAAGCGGAGATCAGCTCCCGCACCGTAACCGCAGACGATTTCTTCTCGGGAACCGTTCGCTTTACCCAGGGCCTTGTGAAAAAAGTGATTTTCGCCAACTTTGCCGGCAGTGCGGTAGACACACTGATCGGCGGCGATATGGGCAGACTCTCTGCCCTGGGCGCTTGGGTAGGCATTCTGTTCTTCTCCCTCCAGATCTATTTTGATTTCTCCGGCTACTCCGATATGGCCATCGGCCTGGGGCGGATGTTCGGCTTCCATTTTCTTGAAAATTTCAACTATCCCTACGTTTCAAGGAGCGTCACGGAATTCTGGCGCAGATGGCATATGTCCCTGGGTTCCTTCTTCCGTGATTACGTATATATCCCGCTGGGCGGGAACCGCCGCCACCAGCTGCTCAATCTGCTCATCGTATGGTTCCTTACCGGATTCTGGCACGGTGCCAGCTGGAATTTTGTGCTGTGGGGGTTGTACTACGGCGCGCTTCTCATCTTCGAGAAAAAGGTGCTCTTCCGGTTCTACGAAAAGATTCCCACGGTGATCCAGCGCATCTACACTCTTTTGGCCGTAGCGGGAGGCTGGATTCTGTTCTACTTCACCGATATGCACCGGCTGAAAACCTTCGCTATTGCGGCACTGGGCCGCAATTTGAGTGCGAACAACATCCCCGCCATCCACGCACTTACGTCCAACGCGTTTTTGCTTATTCTGATGATTCTCTTCTCCACCCCGATACTGAAAATCGCCCTTACGAAGCTTCGGGAAAAGATGCCCCGTCTGTACGGCGTGATAATGCCTATCGGCACGGCGGCTGCGCTGTGGATCTCCTTCGTTCTGCTCATTTCCCAGTCGTACAATCCGTTCTTGTATTTCCGTTTCTGAGGAGGGATCGCTATGCATAAGAAAATCACAATCGGCGTCTTTGTCCTCAGTCTGGCTTTGTTCTTTGCACTCACCGTACTGGTGCCTGCGGATGCAAACGCATCCGTCAAGGAAAACCGGCCGCTGGCCGAGATGCCCACGTTGTCCCTTGCATCCTGGTTTTCCGGTTCCTTCGGTGAGGATTTTGAAGAATATCTTTCCGACAACGTAGGCTTCCGCTCCCTATTCACCACTATCGGTGCACGGCTGGAAAAGCTGCGGGGATTCGTTCCCGAAGCGAAGGGCCAGTTGGTTACCCTGCCCAGCGGCGGACAGCTGGCGCTGGACGACGGACGGATCATGGAAGTGTTCAAGGCCAATCCCGCAGCGGGTGACAGCTATGCCGCCACGCTGAATCGGATTGCCGCCACCTTGCCGGACAGCACCAATATGTATCTTGCGCTGGTCCCCACCAGTATCGAATTCACCGATTCTCCCTACGGCTCTCTCTCCGACAGCGAGAAGGATACCATCGATGCGATCTACAACGCGCTCGCTGATATCACTCCCGTCCACGTATATGGCCGTTTGGAGGAGAACAAGGACTCCTACGTATATTTCCGCACCGATCACCATTGGACCCAGAGAGGCGCTTATTTGGGCTATGAGGCCCTGATGAATGCAATGGGTGAGGAAGCAATTCCTTTGGAGGATATGACCAAGGACAAGCAGAGCGGATTCCTTGGCTATCTGTATAATCAGGCAAACGTACCCGCATACGAGCAATTTGCCGACAACATTGAGTATTTTATGCCCGGTGAAAACTACACCGTCCACGCACAGGCCCGTGAGGACGGGACAATTGTGCTTTACAAGACGAAGATCTACACTCTTCCCTCGCCGGGAGCGTTGCCCACCTACTCCTTGTTTATGGGCGGCGACCATCCCTTTGCACGGATCGACACGGACGTCCAAAACGGGAAATGCGCATTGATCATCAAGGACTCCTATGCCAACGCGATGATTCCTTTCCTGACGAGCCACTACGAAACGATTCTGGTCATTGACCCGCGCAATTTCTACGGTACGGTAACGGATCTGTGCGGGGAGTACGAGATTGACGACGTGATCGTAATCAACTACGTATTTACCACCACCTTCCCCGATTTCGTCACCGCGATAGATCGGATTACCTAAACTCATACGGGAGAAGAACTATGAAAGATAACAAAGCCCCTCTGTGGCAGGCCGTGAAGTTTACCCTGTTTTCTATTTCCGCAGGCATCATCCAGATCGGCTCCTTTGCCTTGCTTGAGATATTCATCAAGGACTACTGGATACCCTATCTTACGTCCCTGATTCTTTCGATTTTGTGGAATTTCACGCTGAACCGTCGCTACACCTTCAAATCGGCCGCGAACGTGCCCGCTGCCATGGCAAAGGTCTTTGGCTTTTATCTGGTCTTCACGCCGTTATCCACCTATCTCGGCGATCTGGCGGAGGGCGCGGGAACCAACGATTTTGTGATTCTGATCGTAACGATGCTGGCCAATTTCGTTCTGGAATTCCTGTTCTGCAAATTCGTCGTATACCGCGGCCAGGAAGACACACTGAAAAAATAACGTACCGTTTCGCACGGAAAATCAAAAACAGCGGAGTGATTTCACTCCGCTGTTTGTTGTTTATTCTTCCAATATGAAGTCCATCTCTTTTTCTTTTCTCCTATGCCGCTTAGGAATTAACGCAAATACTTAAAACCAAGAATAACGACACCGAGCAGCACCAAAACCAGTCCCACCGCTCTGTTTAGTGTTTCCGGCTTTGCTTTGTTGGCAAATTTGGCGGCTATTCTCGCCCAAATAAATGTAAAAATGATACACAGGACCGTCACACCAAAATCAGGGGCATCACCAAGCGAGAAATGCGAAACAGCACCTGTCAGTGCGGTGAACGACATAATAAACACGCTCGTACCTACCGCAGTTTTGAGCTCATATCCGAGTACGGTGGTAAGTATGAGAAGCATCATCATTCCGCCGCCTGCTCCGATAAATCCGCAAATAAATCCGATAATTATGCCGCTTATGAGTGAGCCGAGCATGCGTCTTTTTTTGCTGACGCTTTCCATTGCCTGCTTGGTAGTCATAACGGGCTTTACGATAAACTTTATACCGAGAATCAGCGTCATGAACATGCTGAAACCACCCATGGTTTGTGCCGGGACAACGCTGGATACATAGCTTCCAATGACTGTGAAAACCAATACCATGGACATCATCAGAAGCCCGTTTTTCACATCGAGATTTTTGTTTTTGTGATATGTGTATGCAGAAACTGCGCTTGCAAGGATATCTGAGGCAAGAGCGATTCCAACCGCCGTATACGGTTCTATTCCAAGGAAAGCTATCAGCATAGGACTGATCACAGCAGCCGCACTCATTCCCGCAAAGCCTGTTCCAAGTCCGGCTCCCATGCCGGCGAAAAACGTCACAATCAAAACGATTAAGTAATTCAAAGACATCACCCCTTAAGGAGTATTATATCACATAATCTCAAAAGAGTAAATCCCGCAGTATAAATCCCCCTATTTTGCACACACTAACTCCGCACACAAAAAAATTACAAGGAGATTTTCATATATGAAAGCAACCGGTATTGTACGCCGCATCGACGACCTCGGACGTGTCGTGATCCCCAAAGAAATCCGCCGCACTATGCGGATCCGTGAAGGAGATCCGCTTGAGATTTTTACCAACCACGAGGGTGAAGTAATCTTCAAAAAGTACTCCCCCATTGGGGAATTGGCGGCATTTGCTGCTCAGTACACGGAGACACTGCACAAAACCTGCGGTATGGCGGTAGTCATCTGCGATCGGGATGCGGTGATTGCCTGCGCCGGTATTCCCAAGAAGGAATACGTGGACCGCAAGCTGTCCTCGGAATTGGAGGCAGTGATCGAGAATCGCACGCTCTACACAGCGGACGGCAAGGACGAAATCGCCGTCATTGACGGTGGCAAATGCTACGTGAGCTGCGCGATGCCCATCATCACCGAAGGCGACGTGACCGGATGCGTTGCATCCGTTTTTAGCCGCGAGGGAGACGTACAGCAGATGATGAACGCTGAGCTGGAGACCAAGCTGATTCAGACAGCGGCGGGCTTCCTCGGCAGACAACTGGAGAGCTAAAACAACACCGCCCGTATGGGAAACCATACGGGCGGTTTCTTATTTCCCGGACAATAAAAGAAGAACAGGAGACTGGCTCCTGTTCTTCCCCATCGGTCACCGAATTACTTGGTGCCCTTGATCTCGTTCTCGTACTTCTCCACCATCTTCTTTACCATCTGGCCGCCGATAGAGCCTGCCTGACGGGAGGTGAGATCGCCGTTGTAGCCCTGGCTCAGGTTTACGC
>JBGVJO010000177.1:0-1450 GCA_045129535.1 Eubacteriales bacterium | reverse complement strand
ATCCGTTACGTAGGATGCAATCTTACCGTCTGCGATAGCGGCCTTAAGATCGGCCGCATTGACCAGATCCGCACGGGCCAGATTGATGATGCGCACACCGGACTTCATCTTGGCGATGGAATCGGCACAGATCATATTCTTGGTCTGGGGGGTGGCAGGAACGTGCAGGGAAATGTAGTCAGCCTTCTCAAAGACCTCGTCGTATGTAGCTGCCTTCTGAATTGCTCTGGACAGATGCCATGCACCGTCGATGGTGATGTAAGGATCGCATCCGATTACGTTCATGCCGAGGGCTGCTGCCGCATTGGCAACCAGACCGCCGATGGCACCCAGGCCGATTACGCCCAGGGTTTTGCCCATGATCTCATTTCCCGCAAAGGCGGATTTGCCTTTCTCGACAGATTTAGCGACATCTGCAGTCAGCGCATTTGCCCACTGGATACCGCCTACGATATCGCGGGAAGCCAGCATCAGCGCGGCAATGGCAAGCTCTTTAACACCGTTGGCGTTGGCACCGGGGGTATTGAATACGACGATACCTTCCTCGGCACAGCGATCCACAGGGATGTTATTTACACCGGCACCTGCACGGCCGATGGCTTTCAGGGAAGCACCGAACTCCATATCGTGCATAGCGGCAGAGCGCACAAGAATGGCATCAGGATCTGTGATTGCATCGCCGATCTCGTACGTATCGTTAAACTGCTTCAGGCCAACCTGGGAAATTTTATTAAGAAGTTGAATCTTAGCCATACTATTATCCTCGATTATTTAGGATTTTTCTCGGCGAATTCTTTCATGAACGCGACGAGCTTTTCAACGCCCTCGTAGGGCATTGCATTGTAGATGGAAGCGCGCATACCGCCTACGGAGCGGTGACCTTTCAGATTCTTGAGGCCGGCTGCGGCTGCCTCGGATGCGAATTTCTTATCCAGATCCGCGTCCCCGGTAACGAAGGTTACGTTCATCATAGAACGGCTGGCCTTCTCAACGGGAGCAGTGTAGTAATTCTGGTTATCCAGATAATCGTAAAGGAGCGCTGCTTTCTTTTCGTTCAGATCCTTCATAGCTTCCAGGCCGCCCAGATCCAGGATCCACTCATATACCAGCTTAGCGATGTAAATCGGCCAGCAGGGAGGCGTGTTGTACATAGAGCCGTTGTCAGCTGCCAACTGGTAATCCAGCATGGCGGGCGTATCGGGACGTGCGTTGCCGATCAAGTCCTCGCGTACGATAACGACGGTCAGACCGGCGGGGGCCATATTCTTCTGTGCACCGGCATAGATCAAACCGAATTTGGACACGTCCACAGGCTCGGAGATAATGCAGGAGGACATATCGGCTACCAGCGGGATATCACCGGTATCGGGAATGTAGTTGAACTTGGTACCGTAGATGGTATTATTGAAGCAGATATGTACATAATCCGCATCGGGACGGAAGGACTCAC
>JBGVJO010000176.1:0-1436 GCA_045129535.1 Eubacteriales bacterium | reverse complement strand
ATTTATCCGCGTCCGGCGTATCGGGGACAATCTCCGGCAAAGCAAACCAGAAGGTACTGCCCTGCCCCATCTCACTCTGCACGCCAAACTGCGCGCCGTGCAGAAGCAGGATGTTTTTCACAATGGACAAACCCAGTCCCGTACCGGCCACCGGCCGCTTATAGTAGTTCTTCACCGTATAATACCGATCCCATATCCGGGAAAGCTGCTCGGGAGGAATTCCCTCTCCCGTATCCGTCACCTCGATACGGCACATGCCGTTTTCCGTGATCTGACGGATCTGCACCTTTTTATCCTCGCCGGTATAGTTGATGGCGTTATTGACCAGATTGTACACCACCTGCAAAATCCTGGAGCGGTCGGCATAAATAAACGACTCCCGATCGCAGACAAAGGATATTTCGTAGCCGTCGCGGGTGCGGAGTTTACCGTACCGTTCCAGCGTCCTGCGTACCGTTTCCGTCAGGGAGAAAATTTCGCAACTCAGTTGATCGCGGGAGGATCCCGTCATAACGGAAATATCCGTAATATCACTGACCAGTGCGCTGAGGCGCTTCGTCTCATCGATGATGATCTGCATATTCTCCGCCGTCATCTCGCCGGGAATATCCCGCATTACCTCGCTGTACCCCGAAATCATAGTCAGCGGTGTGCGAAGATCGTGGGAAATATTGGCGATCAGTTCCTTCCGCATCGTGTCCAGATGAGACAACTCCTCAGCGGCGTAGTTCAGTGCGTCGCCCAATTCCGCCGTTTCCCGGGATGTACCGCCGTCGAAATGCACGTCGTAGGTACCCAGCGCCAATTTTCGTGCCTCTTCACTCATCTGCGCGATGGGGCGGGAGATGTGTTTGGAGATCACTACGGCAATCACCGACGTCAGAAGCAAAAGGACAATGCTGATCAGCCCCAGCTGCAGCGTCAGAGTTTCCCACGTATTCTCCGCCAATTCGATCTCACTGTTCAGCACGATGAAATAGGTAGATCCCTGTTTCGTACGGGCTAAGTGGGCGGAGATAATACTTTCCGGAACCTCCCCATCGGGATGGGACACGAAATCGCTCTCCGAGATGCGCTCCGTATAATACTCCTCACGGGACGCGCCCACATACAGCCGATTCATCAGCGGATCGGAGGAAACGTTGTGAATAATGCAATTGCCGCGAATATGGGACTGCGCTCGCAGGATCGCGTCCCTTCCCTTGATTTCGTATACGGTAATGCACACGCCCGTTCTCTTGGCAATGGGGTCCGTATGGGAACGAAGCTCCCCTTTGTCCGCCACGGATACGATTCTGTTCGCAATCGTGCGAAGCTCCCTCGTCTTGGCGGATTCATACATCGGCTCCAAAAGGAAGAGCTGGAACACCCACAGAATCAAAAGCATAACCGCCACGAGCCCGGACATAATGAAAAAGATCTGTCCCCTCAGTCCG
>JBGVJO010000175.1:0-2638 GCA_045129535.1 Eubacteriales bacterium | reverse complement strand
TGCGTGATGCTGGATGCCTGATAGAACGTGATGCCCAGCCAAGGCTTGCCGCTGACGTAACCCTGGGTTATCAGCTGCTCGGAGATGCTTACCGCATCGTTGACGGGAATGGCGAAGCCAAGTCCCTCAATGCCGGTGCCGGAGGATTTTGCGTTTACGATGCCGATGAGCTCACCGGCCATATTGAACAGACCGCCGCCGGAGTTGCCGGGGTTGATGGCTGCGTTGGTCTGCATCAGATTCATGAGAGTGCCGTCCACGTTTACCTCGCGGTCCAGCGCGCTGATGATGCCGTTAGTGACCGTGCCGCCCAATTCGCCCAGCGGATTGCCTACGGCGATGACTTCCTCACCTACGGCCAGCTTATCGCTGTCGCCCATTACGGCACAGGGGAAAGGCTTCACACCGCCGATCTTGATAACGGCAATGTCGGAGTCGGCGTCCGTGCCGATCACCTTTGCAACGTACTCTTCGCCGCTGGTCAGACGCACGGTAATGGTGTCTGCTACACTGCCGTTGTCATCCACGATCACGTGATTGTTGGTAAGGACGTAGCCGTCCTGGGTAATGATCACGCCGGAGCCGGCACCGGAGGTGATGTATTGGAAGCGGTCGCTGATCACGTATTCGGTGGTGATTTCTACCACGGTGTTCTTCACCAGATTCGCTACGTTATAGTACGAGGAAGTACCGCCGTCCGCAGACATACCGCTTGCGGGAGACGTAGCGGACTGATAAATCACGCTGGGATTTGTGTTTTCGCCGATGGTGCTGTCTGTCGGCGGGGTCGTATCCATATTCGCGGTAGCGAGATAAGCGCCTATGAAGCCGGAAGCGCAGGAGAGGAGCAGGGTGCATACGCAAAGCACAGCCACTGCACCTGTACTCCAGCCGGATTTTACCTTCTTTTTAGGGGGCGGCGTGGGCGCGGGAGTGTAGGGAGTGTACGTGTATCCGCCGGAGGTCGGGGGTGTGTATGGTGTGCTGTCCTGCGCGGGAGCAGCAGGTTCAGTGAAAGCGGGCTCAGCGGGAGCAGATGGCTGCTTTTCTTCCTCTCGGGACACCGAATCCTCGGCGGGACTTGTGTTATTATTCAAATTGTTTTCGTTTTCATCATGAAAATTGCCCAACATAATAAACTCCTTTCAGAGAAAATCTCTGCTTAATTACGAGTATATTATATCGGGCAAATGTGATGATTATTTGAACACGTGCAAAAATTTGCTTGAACGTTGCGTTTCTCAGCCTAATTCTACCGTTACGATGAAGCCGGAGGCGTTGTCGCCGGAGATCTCATAATTCAGATCCGGCGGCACGGGGATGTAGGTAACGTCACCCTCTGCTGCAGGCACGTAGTAGATCATATGGCCGGCCTCGGGCAGACGGAATCCGTCGGTTACATCCGTGGTGCCGTCCTCCAGGATCAAAAGACGGTCCGTGTTCCAGGTGAAGGTTTGCAGATATTGGTGATATTCCTCAAAGCTGATGTCCATCTCGGTAATCAGCCGCGCGTGCGGTGCGCCCACGTATCGGTAGTGCCAGGGCTCGGAGGCACATCCGGTGATTTCCTGCATTTTCTCCGTGTAGCGAAGGATAAATCCGTAATCCGGGGCATGTTCGATCAGCCAGGCAGCATCCTCGTATTCGGGGAAGTAATACTGTCTGCCATCGGTAAAGATGACCATATCGATCGCCAGACCGGCGTGATGCTCGCTGTTGCCGGGGAGGGCGACGTAGAGATCGGCCATCTCCTGTCCCTGGGATTTTACACGGGAGTCATACAGATCCTTTTGCACCTGATAGGAGCGGAATCCGCTGGTTACCAGCACCTTTTTGCAGCCTGTTGCCTGTGCAAAATCCGCCAGCAATGTGTCAAAAATAGGCACGAGATCGGAGTTCAGTGAAAGGGATATGGTGCTGAGCTGATATACGCGGTTTTTGTTGCTGTACAGCGTTGTCTGCGGCTGCTCGAAGTCAAAATTAAAGGGATAATTCCGATTGATAAGAATCAGATCGCCGGTATGTATCTCGGCATTGTCCTTCATCACGGTCACGGAATCCGGTTCGGTGATGGGAGCCGGAGGGCCGATAAAGGCCATATCGTACGTTTCCGTCAGCACGTCCACGTTGGGCGTGACGGCGGGCAGCGTGATGGACGGATCCAGAGGTGCGTCCGGATTGAAAGGTTCTTGTGGCATCTCAGCCCGATTCCGGACAGAAATGACGATCAGGGACACGAGAATGGCTGCCAAAAACAGAATAACGCACAACAGGGCACCTGTGGTGGAGGAAACCCGTTTTTGCTTGTTTGTTGCTCTTGTGCTGTACGGATTATCGTTCATAAATCAACATTCCATAAAGTGAAAATAATATACTATATTGTACCGCATAGGCGGTGAAAAGTAAAGAGACAATCTGAAATTCGGTTTTAAGATTTCATAAGAAAAGGGAAGAGCACGCGGCTCTTCCCGAATCATTATTTGTATTACAGAGCGTCCTTGCGGGAGAGGTTCATACGCCCCTTCTCGTCGGTGCCCAGGTACTTAACGCGGATCTCATCGCCCACGTTGCATACGTCCTCAACCTTTTCGGTGCGCTTGGTGTCCAGCTTGGAGATATGAACCATACCTTCCTTGCC
>JBGVJO010000174.1:0-29534 GCA_045129535.1 Eubacteriales bacterium | reverse complement strand
CGCCGCTTCATCCAGATGTACTCCGACGTTGTTATGGAAGTCGGCAAGAAGTACTTCGAGGAACTCATCGACAAGATGAAGGAAGAAAAGGGCGTTACCCTGGACGTTGAATTGACCGCTGACGATCTGAAGGAGCTGGCTAACCAGTTCAAGGCTGAGTACAAGGCCAAGATCGGTGCAGATTTCCCGACCGATCCTAAGGAGCAGCTCATCGGCGCCGTTAAGGCCGTATTCCGTTCCTGGGACAACCCCCGTGCAAACGTATACCGCCGTGACAACGACATTCCCTACTCTTGGGGTACTGCCGTTAACGTACAGGCAATGGCATTCGGTAACATGGGCGACGATTGCGGTACCGGCGTAGCATTTACCCGTGACCCCGCAACCGGTGAAAAGAAGCTCATGGGTGAGTTCCTTACCAATGCACAGGGTGAGGACGTTGTTGCAGGTGTTCGTACTCCCATGCCCATCGCTCAGATGGCTGAGAAGTTCCCCGCAGCATACAAGCAGTTCGTTGAGGTTTGCCAGATCCTGGAGAACCACTATCACGATATGCAGGACATGGAGTTCACCGTTGAGAACGAGAAGCTCTACATGCTCCAGACCAGAAACGGTAAGAGAACCGCACAGGCTGCTCTCCAGATCGCTGTTGACCTCGTAGCTGAGGGACACAAGACTGAGGAACAGGCTGTTCTGATGATCGATCCCCGTAACCTGGACACTCTGCTCCATCCCCAGTTCGACGCGAAGGCTCTGAAGGCTGCCAACGTAGCCGGCAAGGGTCTGGGCGCATCTCCCGGCGCTGCTTGCGGTAAGGTTGTATTCTCCGCAGAAGACGCTAAGGAATGGGCTGCTAAGGGCGAGAAGGTAGTTCTGGTTCGTCTTGAGACTTCCCCCGAGGATATCGAGGGTATGAAGGCCGCTCAGGGTATTCTGACCGTTCGCGGCGGTATGACCTCCCACGCAGCCGTTGTTGCCCGTGGTATGGGTAAGTGCTGCGTTTCCGGTTGCGGCGAGATCAAGATGGATGAGGAGAACAAGAAGTTCGAGCTGGCAGGCAAGACCTACCACGAGGGCGACTTCATCTCCATCGACGGTTCCACCGGTAAGATCTACGACGGCATCATCGCTACCGTTGACGCTGAGATCTCCGGCAACTTCGGTACCATCATGGGTTGGGCTGACAAGTTCCGTACCCTGAAGGTTCGCACCAATGCAGATACTCCCACCGATGCTAAGAAGGCTCGCGAGCTGGGCGCCGAGGGTATCGGCCTCTGCCGTACCGAGCACATGTTCTTCGGCGAGGGCAGAATCGACGCGTTCCGCGAAATGATCTGCTCCGAGACCGTAGCTGAGCGCGAAGTGGCTCTGGCTAAGATCCTGCCCATGCAGCAGGCTGACTTCGAGGCTCTGTACGAGGCTCTCGAGGGCACTCCCGTTTGCATCCGTTTCCTGGATCCCCCGCTGCACGAGTTCGTTCCCACTGAGGAAGCTGACATCGCTGCACTGGCTAAGGCACAGGGCAAGTCCGTTGAGACCATCAAGGCCATCATCGCTTCCCTCCACGAGTTCAACCCCATGATGGGTCACCGTGGATGCCGTCTGGCAGTAACCTATCCCGAAATTGCCAAGATGCAGACCGCAGCCGTTATCCGCGCTGCTATCAACGTTAAGAAGGCTCACGCTGACTGGAACGTTAAGCCCGAGATCATGATTCCTCTGGTAGGCGACGTTAAGGAATTGAAGTTCGTTAAGAAGGTAGTCGTTGAGACTGCTGACGCTGAGATCGCTGCTGCAGGCGTTGAGCTCGCATACGAAGTTGGTACCATGATCGAGATTCCTCGCGCATGCCTGACCGCTGACGAGATCGCTGCAAACGCAGACTTCTTCTGCTTCGGTACCAATGACCTGACCCAGATGACTTACGGCTTCTCCCGTGATGACGCCGGCAAGTTCCTGGAAGCATACTATGAGACCAAGATCTTCGAGAACGATCCCTTCGCTAAGCTGGACCAGGTTGGCGTTGGCAAGCTGATGAATATGGCAATCTCCCTGGGCCGTCCCGTTAACCCCAACCTCCACGTAGGTATCTGCGGTGAGCACGGTGGTGACCCGACTTCCGTTGAGTTCTGCCACAAGATCGGTCTTGACTATGTATCCTGCTCTCCCTTCCGTGTGCCGATCGCTCGTCTGGCTGCTGCTCAGGCTGCTATTTCCAACAAGTGATTGCAAACTGAATAAACAAACCAATCCCCGCCGAGTCATCGGCGGGGATTTTTGTATGTGCTTTTAGAAAAACAGTTGACATTTTGAGGCGAAATATACAAAATATAATAATATGGATTGTCTTGTACCAATTTTAGGACATGTGGTAGTGTATAATACAAGTGAAAACAAAATTTTGGAGGTATATATGGTTGAAGATTTTTTAATAACAGATATTTTACCGCTACAATGGTGGGAATTTACAAAAGAAGTATCACAGAACAAAAAATTTGATAGCGAATCTTTTTGTGAAATCTTCAAAGAAACCTTTACGGCGATTTCACAGTGTTCGTCCAACGAAAAAATTGATAGAGATACAATCGATTTGATAAAAAACATAGGCGGCTTTGTTTCAACTCGGTTTTTGCCTTTAAGTTGGGAACATCTTGCTGCTTGTGAATTGACTGATGCCATGCTCACAAATTGCTTTTGCGGCGAAACATATAGTTTAATCGACGGAATTGGCAAATGGTATTTATTAACCTGTGAGATAGCCGTGGATTTTAATAACCCCGAAAATGAAATATTTAATTTTGCAACTAACCTTGAAAAAGCAAGCGGGATGCAACTGCTATAATTTCCCTCTTTTATGATAGCAACAAATAAGTGGTAGTACCGCTATCCCACAAGGGTAGAGAAAACCGAATAATGAATCCCCGCCGAGTCATCGGCAGAGGGATTTTTGTCTAAATTACTTTACTTTTGGATAAAAGGCTCATATAATTTTAGATATAAACTATCGCGGAGGTTAAGTATGAATCAGTTGTTAGAACAAACTCTTAAAAATCAATTTGTTGAATTAACATTTAGTAAGGCTTGGCAAAAGAAATTAAGTGAAAAATCTTATAGCGATAACGACTTAATCAAATATTGTTTGAGCAAGGCGTGGCCTGATGCCATAATTTATGTTAGAAAGAAAAACTCACCAAGTGATTCTACTATTATTAAAAATGCTGAAAAAATCAAGAAACGTTTATTGACAGCTATCACTAGCGAGGCTTGGGATAACGATTTTGACACTTGGCATGATAATATGTGCTCTAACACCGATTTCGGAATGAGATATGGTGTATGGCAGAAATTCATCAATATGAGTTTTAAATATATATATTGCATAAACGATAAATTGCATAATCATATCAACTTAGATTTTAAAGAATGTCATATTCCGTTAGATGACAACACATTACTTTGGTGTAGAAACAAAGAAATTACAGATATTACTGCTTGGAACAATGTAAACCAAAATCAATATAAAGATATAAGAGATGGCATCCGTAAAGAAATTAAAAGCAATTCTAATATTGATAATGCGCTGCAACTTGAATTTTTAGTTTGGCGAATTAAAAAAGTTTGTGATGTTTTACAACATATTAAAAATCTAAAAGATAATCTTGATGGATTAAAGACCTCCAAGTCTTTTTTTAGAGATTGCGGGTTTAATCTTGAAAATAACGCAAATGTTATTGCTGTTTTAAATCAAATGGACATATTGGAAGAATATATCACAAATGAATAAATTCCATTCTATTGCAATTCATAATTTCCCTCTTTTGCTGATAGCACCACAGGCTGCTATCAGCAATAAGTAAGTAGCCGCTATCCCACGAGGGTAGAGAAAACCGAATAAACGAATCCCCGCCGAGTCATCGGCGGGGATTTTTCTTTCTGTTCCGCTAAAAACTTCCCATCCCCCCCTTGTATCCTTCGCGAAAACGATGTATAATAAAGTGTATACGTATCGCGAATGCGAAATATAGCGAGGAAAGTATGAAGGAAAAATACATCCCCATCGTCGAAGCGGCGGAAACGTGGGGCATCTCTCCCCGTCAGGTGCAGAATCTCTGCCGGGCAGGCTCCGTGCCGGGTGCGGTGCGCTTCGGTCGATCCTGGATGATCCCCGAGGGAACCCCCAAGCCGGCGGATGGCAGGACCAAGAGAGCGCGGGCGGAGAAGGCGAAAAACGCCGCCAATCTCCCCATGCCCCGCAAATCTCCTTTTTTGTCCATGACCGATCTGTACACGAAGCCCGGATCCGCTGAGGAGTGCATTGCGGCTTTGGACGATCATCCGGAGGCGCAGGCACTGTTTGCCGCCGAGATTGCGTACAACCGGGGCGATATCGATCAGGTTGTGGCCCACGCGCAGTACTTTTTGAATCACCGCTCCGGCTTTTACGCCGTCAATGCGGGAGGAATGCTGTTGGCGCTGGCGGCTATGTGGCGCGGCGACGTCCATCTGTGGCGGCAGGCAAAGCTGCATATTTTTGAGGCCCCCTGCCGGCATGAGGAGGATCGGGATATCCTGTCCTTGTCTCTGGCCTGTGTGGACAGTACGGTGCGGGATTTTTCCAACTATCCCGAATGGTTTGTGCGGGGGCAGTTCGGCCACTTGCCCTCGGATGCGCATCCGGCAGCTTGGGTGTTTTACCTCAAGTACCTGCTGTTTTATGCCCAGGACAGAGCGGTGAATCAGGTGAAAACTGTGGACGTGACGGGACGCGGCATGATCCGCTTCATCCCCCATATTGCAGAGCCCATGATCGCCCAGCTTTCCATAGAGCACAAGATCATCCCCGAAATACACCTCCGTTTGCTGGCTGCTACGGCATACCATCAGTGCGGCGACGAAAAATCGGCTGCCTTTCACGTGGATGCGGCAATTGCGCTGGCCCTGCCGGACGGATTTCTCGGCATTTTTGCAGAGTACCGCCGCAATCTGGACTTTCTTTTGGACGACCGGCTTGCCTTGGCCGATCTGGAGGCCTTTAAGCGGTATAAGGAGCTTCACCGGGGTTTGCTTACGGGCTGGACAAAGCTGCACAACTCGCTTCTGTCCAAAAGCGTGTCTCGGGCTCTCACCATTCGGGAGCGGGAGATCGCCCGCCTGGCGGCGTTCGGCCTCAGCAATTCCGAGATCAGCAGTCAGCTGCATATTTCCGTGGATTCTGTTAAAAAAGCCGTGTACGACGCGATGAATAAGACCGGCGTAAATAAGCGTGAAAAGTTGGGTGCCTTCGTGTAAAAAACTCCACTTTTTTCCGCCGGAAAGTTACAGATTTATACAGGAAAATCCTGTATTATAGTAATATGGAAAGTAATATCGAAAAAACTGTAAAAAATTTGGAGGATCGGTCATGAGGGACATCCGAGAGGGTGACTTGCACAAGATCGTCATCATAGGAGATACCGTGTTTGAAATACGGTATGGATATACCAGTGAAGAGGAACGAAATCGATGGGAGCCCGTGCCCATTTATCCGGATTTTGTAAGCAAACCGGAGTACACGAAAGAGGGGCTTCCGTTCGCCACGGTATATCAGGACGGCTGCCATCATTTTCGGGCGAAGCCGTTGGCTTTCGAGGAACGATGGTGCGGCGACTGCAGGTACTTTGAAAAATGCGAGGACTACATCGGCGTCTGCCGCTATGCCGATAAAAAGGACAACCCGGAACTGCGAACACCGAGCGCTTCTGCCGAATTGGCAGAGACGTGAGTGCTCGTGTACATACAATTATGAGAGAAAATGGGACACAACCCCGGCAAGGAGAATAACTGATGACAAAACGTATTTTTGCTGCTTTTTTGGCAGCTGTGATGCTCGTAACGGTGATGCCGCTGCAGGTATTTGCCGCAAGCTCTGACGAACTGCAGGCCCGCATGCAGTCTTCCGTTATGGAAAACACCAACCAGTCGGACGGTGTCGTTATGCGAAAGACCGCTATGCTTCACGAGGAAAACGGCAAGCCCGACGGAACGGTGGACGTAATCATTGAAGCGTACACCACCGGTGTGGTTACGCAGACCACTACGTCCGTTCCTACGGATATCGTGCTTGTGCTGGACGTGTCCGGTTCTATGGACGACGTTCACTCCAGCACGTCCGTTACCTCTTACAGTGCAGTAAACGGTAGCACCCAGTACCGTTGGGCGGGTGGATTTAGTTTTGATACCGTTTACGGTTTCTCCTCCACCTCCACTACCTATTATATCAATATGGGTACGGAGGCTGCACCTCACTACGTGGAGCTGCATCGGCAGGGCACGGACAGCGGTAAGTACGACTACTACTATTACTACGGCGCAAACGATGCTCCCGTGTATGTGTACCCGCGGCTGAACAATAACCCCAATGAAGCCCGTCAGTTCAGCTATCCCGTAGTACAGTTCTATCAGTACGCTACCCAAAAAGTCAACGTCACTTTTATGGAAGCGCTGAAAACGGCAGTGGATTCTTTTATCGAAACCACCCACCAGAAGAACGCGGAAATCGCGGCAGAAGGCCGGTTGAAGAACTTGACGGACGCACAGATTGAAGCGCTCCAGCACCGTATCGCTATCGTAAAATTTGCGGATGACAGCTATTATGGTGGCAGTGCTTCTCTCGCCGAGGGCAACAACAAAAACAATTCCGGCTATAACTATTCCCAGGTGGTCAAAAACCTGACGGTGGCGGACGGCGACGGTCACGAGACATTGATCGAGGCGGTGAATGATCTGGAGCCCGGCGGCGCAACCTCCATTGACTACGGTCTGACGCTGGCGCAGATGGTTCTGGCGCCCAACAATGCGGGCGCTGCACAGCGCAATAAGGTCGTGCTGGTGTTCTCCGACGGTGAGCCGAACCACAGCAACGGCTTTGATACCAACGTTGCCAATACGGCGATCAACCTGGCCAAGAATATCAAGCAGACCGCGAAGGTGTATTCCATCAGCGTGGCTCCGAATACGGACGTAAATAACACTACCACTAACCTGAATAAATTTTTCCATTACGTATCCAGCAACTATCCCAACGCCTCCAATCTGAGCACCCCCGGAGCAAATGGAAATTCCTCTGCCGGTTACTATATGGTCCCCAGTTCCTCCGAATCCCTGGCGATGATCTTCCAGGCTATCGCTCAGCAGATCGAGTCTCCCACCATCGAGTTGGGCCAGAGCGCGGAGATCGTGGATACCATGTCCACCTTCTTCACCATCCCCGACGGTACGAATTCCGTATCTCTGTACAAGTCGGACCGCGTGAAGAATGCAGACGGCACCTGGAGCTGGTCCGAGGCGATCCGGGACACCGGACTGAGCTGCACCGTGCAGGGAAAGACGGTGCAGGTGCACGGCTTCGACTATGACGAAAACTACGTTTCCGATACAGCCCGTACGAAGAACGGCCGGGATTATTACGGAACGGCTCTGATCATCAAGATCAACGCTACCCCCGATTACGAGATGATCGATACCCACTCCTCCCTGATTCAGGACGGCAAGATTTCCTCCAACGACGGCACCGCTAACCTGTTGAATACCGCGGGTGTGCCGGTTGCTGCCGTAGAGACCCCCTACATTCAGGCCAATACCGTTACCTATCAGTATACCGATCCCGTCACCAAACAGACGGTGACGTTCCGGACGCAGTACCGTTTGCCCGGCGGCGAAACCGCGGTGAGCAACGATGTTCCCGTGCTTCACGGCTACACTTTCGGCGGCTGGACTACTACCGACGTAAGCGTAGCCTCTGACGGCAGCTATACCATGCCTGAGAAGAATATCGTATTCAAGGGCACGTTTACCGCGAACAAGCACAACGTGACCTATACGATCACCGGATACAATCCGGGTGCTACGGCACCTGCCGGCTTGAGCGATGTGGCTTTCGGCACCGACGTAACCGTGGCTGCCGATCTTACCTATTCCGGCTACACCTTCACCGGATGGCAGTCCACCAATCCCGCCATCACAGCAGATCAGGCTACCTTTACCATGCCCGATCGGGACGTGGAGCTGATCGGCTACTTCACCGCCAATACCGGCATTCCTTATAAGACGATCCATTACGTGCAGAATCTGGACGGTACCTATTCCGTCAGAGAAACCGTAAAAGGCACCGGTACCACCGATGCTACCGTAACCGCCGCTACCCGCGTGTACGAAGGCTTTGCTTTGGACACCACCGTTATGGGCGCGAGGGTAACCGGCGTCAGCGGCACCGTGGATACCGTCTCCTCCGGTAAAGTGAGTGCCGACGGTCAGTTCACGATGCACCAGTTCCATACCCGCAACAAGTACACCGTTACCTACGCGTACGAGGGATCCGTCCCCGGCACGGCTCCTGACTTGCCGATTACCAAAGAATACTACCACGGTCAGACTGTCACCGTAGAATCCCACGCGGCGCAGGATGCAGTCCTTGACCAGACCTTCGCCGGATGGCACACCTTGAACAAGACTACCGTTACCGATAAGATGACGGAGTTCACGATGCCGATGGGTAACATCACCCTGTACGGTATCTTCACTCTCAAGGAGAACGTGCCCTTCCACATCCACCACTATCTGCAGAATGCAGACGGAAGCTATCCCGCTACTCCCAATTACACGGGCTCTTCCCATGGAGTAGCCGGTACCGTGGAGTATGCGTCGGAGTTCGTCCGCACCATCCCCGGCTACACCTACGATTCCCGCGTGACAGGCAGCGTGACGCAGGGCACCGTTTCCGAGAAGCCCGTGCTGATTCTGAAGCTGTACTACACGATCCACAAGCACGATGTAAAATACGAGTTTGAAAATCCCGTTCCCGCAGGCGCAACGCCTCCTGCAGGATTGACCGACGTGGCGTTCGGCACCACCGTTACGGTGGCAGATCCTGTCACCGTGGAAGGCTACATCTTCTCCGGCTGGAGAATCGAGACACCCGTCGAGGCGGTGATCCGTGACGGCAAGATCACGATGCCCGATGCGGACGTGGTACTGGTAGGCTCCTTCAGCGCCCGCCACGATACACCCTACCGCATTGAGTACTATTGGCAGAATGTGGAGGGAGACGGATATTCTCTCCACGAGTGGCAGAATCTGACGGGTACCACCGACAGCACCGTTACGATTCCCGTGAGAGCCTATGCGGGATTCCACCTGAATGATAAGGCTCCCGATACCCTGACGACGGGCACCATCACCGCAAAAGAAAAGCTGGTGCTGCGGCTCTATTACGACCGCGATACGTATCGGGTGGAGTACGCCTACGAGGCATCCTCTTCCTCCATCCCGAATCTGCCCCCGCGTCCCGAGGATACCACCGCGTACCGTTACGGCGCTACCGTAACCGTGAAGCCGGACGTATCCCGTGCGGACTACGACTTCATCGGATGGTATACCAAGGAAGGTTCTGCCGTGACTGTAACCGCTGCCGCAGAGTCCTTCACGATGCCTGCCGCCAACGTAACCCTGTGGGGCGAATTCTATGCAAAGACGGACGTACAGTTTGTGATCGAGCACTATCTGCAGACGGACGAGGGATATAAGCTGGAAGCGACTGCCAAGTCCCACGGCGTTGCCGGTACGGACGTAACGGCAGCGAATTACCAGCGATCCTTCACCGGATATGCCTTTGATCATGCGGATCCCGTAACGGGTACGGTACAGACTGGTCTGGTGCTTAAGCTGTACTACAACCGCAAAACCTACTCCGTTACCTACGAATACATCGATCCGGTTCCGGATAAAGCAATTCCCGCCAAGGATGCTCTCGATACACTGACAAAGCGCGATGTGCCCTACGGCACCACGGTGAAGGTCGCTGATCCCGCTGTGGCCGACGGCTACGTCTTCTCCGGATGGCAGTTTAAGGCGCGCAACACCGTTATCGATGAAAACGGACAGTTCGTAATGCCCGACTCCGACGTGGTTCTGGTCGGTTCCTTTGAGGCCCGCACCAACAATCAGTACCGGGTTGAGTACTACTGGCAGAACACCGAGGGTGACGGCTTTACGCTCTACGAAACGGATATATATAATAACGGTGTTACCGGATCTATCGTTTATGCACCGAAAAAGACCTACACCGGCCTGACTCTGGATACAGACGTTACCGGCACCCTTGCAAGCGGCACCGTGGTAGCAACCTCCGACCCCAATAAAGCTTTGGTGCTGAAACTGTACTATGTCCGCAACACCCACACCGTTAAATACGAGTACGAGTCCGACGTGGCCGGAGCACCGCCCCTGCCCACCACCGCCACCTACCGATTCGGTCAGAAGGTGGATGTAGAAAAAGACGCCGTGCTGGAGTACTACAGCTTCCGCGGCTGGTACACGAAGAATGCGGCGTTCCACGTGACCACGGGTATGTCCTCCTTTGCAATGCCCGATGAGGATCTGACCCTGTGGGGCGAGTTCAAGCGGATCGAGGGCGTTCACTACAAGGTAGAGCACTACCTGATGGACGAAAACGGAAATTATTCCGCACCGATCCTGACGGAAGAGTTTAATGACGGCATTGCCGGCGAAACCGTAACCGGCACGCCCAAGAAGGCATCCGTGGACAATCGCTTCGCCGGATACGTGCACGATCCCGCCGCAGCGGGCAGCGTGCTCAGCGGCACCGTGGTCGCTTCCACCGATCCCTACTATCCTCTGACTCTGAAGCTGTACTACAAGCGGAACACCTACCGTGTTATTTACGAGTATGTGGGCATACTTCCCGCAAACCGTTCTCCCCTTCCCGCAGCAGCGGACGCCATCTATATGTCCGAGGTAACTGTCGCTCCCGATGCGACGGCGGACGGCTACACCTTCTCCGGCTGGACGATCCAGTCTCCCGCCGGCGTGACGGTAAGTGAGGGCAAGTTCGAGATGCCCGCCCACGACGTGATCCTGGTTGGCTCCTTCAATATCAATCCTCCCTACGTGGTGGAATATTGGCTCCAGACTACGGATCATCAGGGATACGTGAAGGATGAGGAGGCAAGCCATACTCACACGGCACCCATCGGTGCAGCCGTGGAGGCCCATTCCATGACCTTCGAGGGATATACCGAGAACACGATCCACAAGGAGCGCGTTCCCTCCGGTGTGATCCCCGCAAGCGGTACGCTCATTTTGAAGCTGTTCTACGATCTGGTGGATTACACCGTTACCTACGAGTTTGAGGGCACCGTTCCCGCGGGCGCACAGCTCCCCGGTGCGGAGACCAAGCATTTCGGTGATACCGTAACCACTCCCGCTCCCACCCTGGCGGGATATACCTTCTCCGGATGGAGATCGGCGGAGGTTGGCAACGTAACGGCAGGCGAAACCTTCCTTATGCCCGCCCGGAGTGTGGCCTTGAAGGGTTCGTTCATCGCAGGTCAGGTCAACTACACCATTGCCCATTACCTGATGAATGACAAGGGCAACTACGAGGACGTTACTCCGTACACCGAAACAAAGACCGGCGTAGTGGGTGACTCCGTTCGTGCCAATGCCTACCAGACGTATTTGAATATGGGTGCGAAGATCAACGCAGACAAGACCCGGGACGTCGGCAAGTGGGAAGGCGTAGTTTCCGCCACCACCCCCCTGGTTCTCGAGTTGTATTACAGCCGTGAGGCAACCTCCCGCGTGGTATACCACTACGTGGACGAGCTGACTGAGGCTCAGTGGAGAGCACTGGGCTGGCCCGATCTGCCCACCGACAGCGGCGCTTACTACACGGGCGCCACCGTGACCGCGCTGGACGTAATCGGCATCAAGCCGGACAAGGCTATCTTCGAGGGCTGGTTCTGCTCCGATCCCACCATTCTGGTGGCGCCCGGCGGCACCTTCACCATGCCTGCCTTGACCCGTACGGACAAGACCATTCACCTCTATGGTAAATGGGTGTCTACCGAGCCGCAGGAGTTCACGGTTAAGTACTTCGTGGACGGCGTGGAGCAGACCCACCTCACCCAGACTTATCCTTTGAACACCAGCGTTACGGTGATGGAGAATCTGCCCGGCACGTCTTCTCACTCTTACAGCGGCTGGTCCGCTCCTATATCCGTAACGAGCGGAGTCTCCGTGGTTATGAATGCGGACGGTACCTTTACCATGACGGAGCACGGTGAAGTGCACATTCGCTGCACCTCCACGCCCATTGCTCCCGCTGAAAAATACAGCGTACGCTATTATCTGGATGGCTTGCTGTATTGGGAGGGCGGATACGAGCTGTTCCAGCGTCACTTTATGCTGGATGCCCCCCTACTCCCCGCAGGCTATTATTTCTCCGGTTGGAGCGTGCCTCGGACCATCTACGGTACGCCTCTTACGGTTTTGTATAACGGATACGGAGATCCCGTATTCACGATGCTGGCCGCAGATGTGGTGATTTACGGCACCACCGGACGGAATCCGATTCCGGACGGTACAATGAAGATCGAGAAGATTGTGGAAGCTCCCCGTGACTTCACTGGTACCAAAGAGTACACCTTCCGCATCTATCAAGTGATCGGTGACACCAAGGTTCTGGTGCATACGGAAACCGTTAAGGTGAACGCCAAAACGGGCAAGGGCGATTCCGGCTACTTCGATCTGCCGAAGGGCAATAACTACCTGGTGGAAGAAGTGGGAGCCGGCGTGCCCGGTTACGCACTGACCACCGTGGCAACGGATGCGAACGGAAACGTAATCCCCTACGGCGCTACGGTTACCGTAAAGGCCAGACTCACGCCCACCGTGATCACCTTTACCAACACCTATACGGATCTGTCCCTGGAGACCCGTGATCACTTCGGTTATATCATCGGTTATCAGGATGACACCGTCCGTCCCGAGGATAATATCACCCGCGCGGAGGTGGCGACCATCTTCTTCCGTCTCCTGACGGATGCCAAGCGGGCCGAGTATTGGTCCAAGACCAACGACTTCACCGACGTGTCGGCAGATGCGTGGTACAACAACGCTATCTCTACCCTGGCGAAGGCAGGCGCTCTGTCCGGTTATGAGGACGGCACCTTCCACCCGGATCAGCCCATCACCCGAGCTGAGCTGGTGAAGATCGCCATGTCCTTCTACGGTACGGTACACAGCGACAGCCACGTGTTCAATGACGTAGGTGAGCATTGGGCGGCGGCCTTCATCAACGGCGCAGCCGATCTGGGATTCGTCGACGGCTACGGCGATGAAACCTTCCAGCCCGACCGCTACGTGACTCGCGCGGAGGCCATCAAGATCATCAACCGTACCCTGAACCGGGCCCCCGATAAGGATCATCTCCTTGAGGATATGATCACCTGGGTGGACAACGCGGATACCGCCGCATGGTACTATGCGGAGATCCAGGAAGCCACCAACTCCCATACCTACACCTGGGACAAGACCAGTGAGATCTGGGAGCAGATCCGTCCCGTACGCGATTGGGCAGCACTGGAGAAGCGCTGGTCCGAAGCCAACGACG
Source organism: Eubacteriales bacterium (assembly GCA_045129535.1). Lineage (GTDB taxonomy): Bacteria > Bacillota > Clostridia > Oscillospirales > CAG-272 > SIG701. Next base: position 16,084 of record JBGVJO010000174.1, on the reverse strand, counting down.
GCGAATAACTAACATAAAAGAGGCTGTTGCGAAAGCAACAGCCTCTTGTTTTCTGTATGTTTCTATCCTATCTGTAGGAAAAGTATCCATTTGGTTGAGCGCGGCGCAAATACGCGGTTATTGTTTTCGGTAAATCCCTGTGCTATACTATACTCAGACAGGGGCCCATGTCGCAAATACAATCACAGGAGAAATATATGGAACTGAATTTTGGACAAAATATCAAACGGCTCCGCCGCGACCGAGATCTTACCCAGGAAGCCTTGGCGGATGCATTGGGTGTCAGTGCCCAGTCCGTATCCAAATGGGAGTGCGCCTACGGCTATCCGGATATTACACAGCTGCCCGCCATTGCCAATTTTTTCGGTGTGACGGTGGATGCGATTCTGGGCAACGATGCGCAGGGTAAGGAGGAAGAACGGAAACGATTCTGGGAGAAATACAAACAGTATGAAGAGCCCAGCGAAGAGAAGATTGAATTTGTCCGGGAATACTGCCGTCGATATCCGGATAATCACTGGTATGCTCAGCTTCTGTGTGAGGCGTTGAGCAATCATATCCTTGTGCATCCGGAGAACCGGGACAAATACTACGCGCTTCTGCGTAGCACGGCGGAAAAACTGCTGGAGGATGTGCAGTACCGGCATACAGCCATCCATTGTATGGTGCGTGCCTGTGACGAGTGCGATCTGGAAGAATGGCTGAAGCTGGTGCCGTATCATACGAATAACAATCGGCGCAGTTTGATGATCTTCCGCTATGCCGCCCGGCCGGATACGGAAAAGCAGAAGTTGTGCCTGTCTCAGCGCAATCTGGAGTTTATGGCCAATCTGTTGGATATGCGCTATCCCGATAAAGCAGGCCCTGCCGCCAAGGCGGCCTATCATAAGAGTGTGATGGACACCATCGCATCGTTTGGTGCGGACGGGGAAATTCCCGACGGATGGCTGGCCATGTACGCCTATAAGCAGCTGGTCTATGCCGCTTGTCTGTTTGGCATGGGTAAGGCTGACGCCGGTAAGGCGGAATTCCTCTCTGCCGTGGAGAAACTGAAGCGTTTCCATAACTTGACGGAGGAATATCTGGATACGGGCGCGGCCCTGTTCGGTGGCTTGCGCGTGGATAAAAAGTGGATCCATATGCAATCCCCGGATGGAGAAATTCATCGGATATATGGATCGGGGCAAATCCAGGTGTATGCTTCTCCGGAGGTCATCCTCAATCTCCTCACCAACCCCCGATGGGCGTGGTTTAACAGCGTACGAAATGAGGATTACTACAAAGATGCAGTCGAGTGGTTACAGGGGCTTGCCAACAAATAACGTTCTCATGAGAAAAGAGGCTGTTGCGAAAGCAACAGCCTCTTTTTCTATTCTCAATCCGCCAGTTCTCTCAGATCCAGGCTGACGATATCGTTCGCGAAGAAGAATTTGCCGAATATGTATTTGTTCGACGCGCTCTCCGTCAGAGTGATGATTTTTCCACTGTAGAAATCCAGTCCCTCCGCCATGGCAGGACCGTCTGTCTTCTCCTGCAGCTTGTCTAGATAATATACCGGCGCACCGTCCAGTACTTTCCCGGAATCGGTGGCGTCTGCGAGATCGTAGACGTAGTATCCCGAGCTGTTCAGTCCGCAGGAGGTGGACATGACCACCTTGCCGTCCGGCGTAAAGCAGATGCCCTGTACCAGATTCCGGATGGAATAGATCCGCACCGGTGCAGACAGATCTCCGATCGCATAGACGGAGCAGATGGCGTAGTGGGTGCCCTCCGCCGTGTCAAAGATGTGCTCCTCCACCCGCTTGGTGTTGTCGTCAATGAACGAACCCACGTACAGATACGTGTCGTCCGTGTAGAGGAAGGAGGCCTTGTTATTGATCTTCGTGCCCGAGCCGATGTTTACGCTGTCTCCGTTTTTCGCATCCAACACGTCACCGAGAGGGAAGGAGAAGATCTTGCTGCCGTTGGCGATGTAGGCCATATCTCCGGAAACAGCGATGCCGCCAGCGTGTCCCGTGTAGGGCTCTCCGTTACAGTGAAGCGTCACATAATAGGAGTCGCTGTCCAGTGTGGTTACGTAAATGCGGGAGAGGCTCTTGTCCGCCATATAGCCGGATACAAGAATCCGATCCTCCCCGTCCACGGCGGCGATGCCCTGGCAAACGAAGCCGTCATTCAGACCGGGATTCCGGCACAAAGCGGTCTCGGCCTCGTAATAATCATCGTAAATAAAGAATTTTGCGATATTCAGCCCGCCCAGCACCAGCACCACCAAAGCCAGAAGGGATGCCAGCACAATGGCGAGGATTTTACCGATTTTCTTTAGGATTTTCATAGAGGGGACTCTCCTTTGGTTTACAAAACTTCACGACACTCTCCACATGCGTGGTAAACGGGAACATGTCCACGGGGGTGACGCGCTCCACGCGGTATCCGCCCTTCCGCAGGGTGATGGCGTCCCGGCCCAGCGTGTCTGGATTGCAGGATACGTACACGATCTTCTCCGGGGAGAGCCGGATGAGGGACTTCAAAAACTTTTCGGAGCATCCCGCACGGGGCGGATCTACCAGTACCACGTCCACCTTGGTGCGCTGGCGGAGCAGATTGTTCATATGCTCTCCCGCGTCCGCCGCGTGGAATTCCGCGTTGCGGATTCCGTTGAGGGCCGCGTTCTGCGATGCATTTTCCACGGCGGATTCATTGATCTCCACGCCGATCACCCGCTTGGCACGTCCTGCCGCCAACAGGGACATAGTGCCCACGCCGCAATAGGCGTCCAGCACCGTTTCCTTGCCCGTCAAGCCCGCGTTTTCCAGGGCCAGTCCGTAGAGCTTTTCCGTCTGGGTGGGATTGATCTGCAAAAAGGATTTGGCGGACACACGGAAGCGGATGCCGCCGATCACGTCCTCAATAAATCCGCTGCCGTACAAAACGGTTTCCCGTCCGTCCATGAACAGCGCCACGTCGGTGGTGTTGATGCACTGCACCACGGTGGTGATGTCGGGGCGCATCTCAATCAGCGCCTCCGTAAAAGCGCGGGCTTTCGTGAAGGGGGAGGTGCCCGTTACCAGCACCACCATCGCCTGGGAGGTGGCCCGGGATACCCGCACCATCACGTGACGGAGCAGACCCCGTCCGTTTTTCGGATTGTAGATGGTGAGGGACATCTCCTGTGCCAGCTTCTGCACTGCCAAGCGGATGGCGGTGGCCCGCTCATCCTCGAGGAGGCAGGATTTGGCGGGGATGATCCGCCCGCTGCCGCTCTGATAGATGCCGCAGACCGTGTGGCCGCTCTGACGGCCAAAGGCTGCCTGCACCTTGTTCCGGTAGTGATAGGGATCCTCCATCCCCACGATCTCGTCCACGTGGCACATCCGTCCCATGGCGGAGATCATTTTGCGCATTTTGAGGCTGAGCTGGGCGGGGTAGTCCAGATTGGGTGTCTGGCATCCGCCGCACTTGCCGAAATATTTACACGTCTTACTCATGGAGCAAAACTCCTTTTTTATGAATTATGCGAATACGCCATTCTTCACGAGGAAATATCCCAGCACCAAAATGCCGAGAACGATACGGTAGTAGCCGAATACGGCAAAGGAATGACGGCGCACGAAGGAAACGAGGAATCGGATGGCGACAAGGGAAGTGATAAACGCCACCAGCGTACCGGCCGCCAGGATGATGATCTCCCACAGGGAGAAATCAAAGCCGAATTTCAGCAGCTTCAGAAAGCTGGCGCCCAGCATCACGGGGATAGCCAAAAAGAAGGAGAATTCAGCCCCTGCCGGACGGGACACGCCGCACAGCATACCGCCCAGAATGGTGGAGCCGGAGCGGGACGTGCCGGGGATCAGGGAAAGAACCTGAAACAGCCCGATCTTGAGGGCGGACTTCCAGTCGATCTCGTCCACCGTTGCAATGGCGGCGGTGCGGTTTTTGTTTCGTTTTTCGATCAGGATAAAGGCGATGCCGTATACGATCAGCGTCACCGCCACGGTGACGTAGTTGTACAGATGGGCGTCCAGCCAGTCGTCCAGGAGCACGCCGATCACCGCCGCGGGAACGCAGGCGATGAGGATCATTCCCCACAAACGGAAGCAGGATTTTACCTCGGCGGGGGATTTATCCCTCGTGAAAGGGAACAGCTTGCGGAAGTACAGCACGACCACGGCCAACACCGCACCCAGCTGTACCACCACGCGGAACATTTCCATAAAATCCTCGCTCAAACGGAGGGAAACCAACTCCTCCACCAGGATCATATGGCCCGTGCTGGACACGGGAAGCCATTCGGTGATGCCCTCCACGATACCGAGGAGGATCACCTTCAAAAGCTCAATCAAAAAATCCATAAATACCTCACAAATCAGCTTCCGCGTCACCGGCACGCACGATATCACCGGCCCGCACGGGCACGTCGGTGCGCATGGTGAAGCGCATCATGGGATGGGGGGCGGATTCGATTGCCTCCCCGGCTTCGTTTGTCATATCGGACGCCACAAAGGGAATGCCCACCTTGCCGGGGGTCAGCAGCTCCATAGGAGCGTTCGCAATCACCTTATTCCGCTGAATGAAGGTGGCGTAGCCATTTTCATCGCTGTCCGTGGCAGCGATGGCCAAATAGGCCTTCTCCCGAATATAGCCGGGGGCGGTGACGGTGTTGGCGGACTCGTGGGGCGGGGTAAAATAGAAGCCCGTGTGGTATTCACGGTGGCTTACACTGCACAACTCCCGCATCCACAAAGGATTGTATACGTAGTTTTCCGGGGAGGCCAGGTAGGCGTCGATGGCCATACGGTAGGTGTTGGTCACCACCGCGGTGTAATAAGCGCTCTTCACCCGTCCCTCAATCTTGAAGGAGGTAATGCCTGCTTCGATCAATTCCGGCACGTGCTCGATCATGCAGGTGTCCCGGGAGCTCATCACAAAGGTGTCGCCGTGATCCTCGATCACGTGAACCCGGTCGTCGGGGCGCTTTTCCTCGGTGATTACCAGTTCATTGTAATTCCAGCGGCAGGGCTGGGCGCACATGCCGTGGTTGCCATCCCGTCCCGTGAAATAGTTGGAGAGCAGGCAGCGGCCGCTGTAGGCGATGCACATAGCGCCGTGCACGAAGGCCTCCAATTCCAATTCCGGCGGTGTATTTTCCCGGATTTCCCGTATCTCCGCCATGCTCAATTCTCGGGCCAGCACCACGCGGGAGGCACCCATCTTGTACCAGGCGGTGCACGCCTGGGCGGAAACGGAGGACGCCTGGGTGGAGATGTGGATGGCCAGCTTGGGCGCCACCTCCCGTACCAGGGTGAACACACCCAAATCGGATACGATCACCGCGTCCACCCCGATGGATTCCAAAAAGATCAGATAGGGGCGAAGTGCCTCGTATTCCTTCGTGCGGGGAAGAATATTGACCGTTATGTAGATCTTTACGCCCCGCTCGTGGGCGTAGGATACGGCCTCGGAGAGCTCCTCGTTTGTGAAATTGGCGGATGCCGCACGCATACCAAAGGCCTCTCCGGCCAAATAGACCGCATCCGCGCCGTAGCGGATGGCGGCACGCAGTTTTTCAAAATCTCCCGCGGGAGAAAGAAGTTCCGTCGTCATAGGAAAACTCCGGGCAAGTGCCCGATTCCTTTCGTAATAAAGTAAAAAGATGCGGCGGGAGGCCCGCCGCACCGTACTATCAGACGTTCATAATGACAGGCAGGATCATCGGCTTGCGCTTAGTCTTGCTGTACAGATACTTGGACAGATCGTCTTTGATATTCTGTTTCATCTGGGTCCACTCGGTGACGCCCGCATCGATGGTTTCCATCAGGGAATCCCGTGCGATCTGGCGAACCTCATCCATCAGCTGCTCGGATTCACGAACGTACACGAATCCGCGGGAGATGATGTCGGGACCGGAGAGAAGCGTGCGGGTGTCCGTATCCACGGTGGCTACCACCACGATCAGACCGTCCTGTGCCAGATGGCGGCGGTCACGGAGGACGATATTGCCTACGTCACCAACGCCGTATCCGTCTACCAGAACCCGGCCGGCAGGCACGGTTCCGTTTTTCTTACAGTTCTTGCCGTCCAATTCCAATACCTGACCGATATCGCACACGAAGATGTGATTCGGATTCATACCCATGTATTCCGCCAGTTCCTTATGCTGCATCAGGTGACTGTATTCGCCGTGGATGGGCATAAAGTATTTCGGCTTCACCAGTGCGTGCAGAAGCTTGATCTCCTCCTGGCAGGCGTGTCCGGATACGTGAACCTCCGCATCCTCGTGATATACGTTCACGCCGCGGCGGTACATTTCGTTGATGATGTTGCCTACCAGCTTTTCGTTGCCGGGGATGGCGTGGGAGGACAGCACCACCAAATCACCGGAGGTGAGTTCCACCTGGTTGTGATCGGAGAATGCCATGCGGTACAGAGCGGACATGGGCTCACCCTGGGAGCCGGTGGTGATGATGGTGATCTGATTGGGCTTGTAGCGACCGATCTCGCTGATGTCGATCAGCACCTTGTCGGGCACGGTCATATAGCCAAGCTCCACGGCGGCGCCCACCACGTTCAGCATGCTGCGTCCCGTAATGGCCACCTTGCGGCCGTATTTGGCACTGTAATTGATGATCTGCTGTACGCGGTGTACGTTGGAGGAGAAGGTAGCTACGATCACCCGCTTGGTGGGGTTATTCATAAAGATCAGATCCAGGGAGGTGCCGACCTTTCTCTCGGAGGGGGTAAATCCGGCGCGGCCCACGTTGGTGGACTCGCACATAAAGAGAAGCACGCCCTTCTTACCGTATTCGCCGATGCGGGTCAGATCGATCATATCGCCGTCGATGGGGGAGACGTCAATCTTAAAGTCACCGGAGTGGAGCACTACGCCCACGGGGGTGGTGATAGCGATGCAGCAGGCGTCGGCGATGGAGTGATTCACCCGGATAAATTCCGCGGAGAACGCGCCCAGCTTCACCGTGTCACCGGCAGAAACCGTATTCATCTTCACCTTATGGGGCAGACGCTGTTCTGCCAGCTTGTTCTGCAGAATGCCCAGAGTCAGGCGGGTGCCGTAAATGGGCGGATTGATGGAGCGGAGCACGTAGGGGAGCGCGCCGATGTGATCCTCGTGACCGTGGGTCAGAAGAATACCGCGGATCCGATCCGCATTCTTTTCCAGATAAGAAATGTCGGGTATAACCAGATCTATGCCAAGCATATCATCGTCGGGGAATGCAAGACCGCAGTCCACGATGATGATATCGTTACCGTATTCCAAAACGGCGATATTTTTGCCGATCTCGTTCAAGCCACCCAGCATCATAACGCGGAGCTTGGTGTTGTTTTGTTTTTTTGCCATAAAGCAATCCTTTCTTTGTCCTATGTAGATATATGGCCGCAAAAAACGAACCCCACACATGGCGGCCCGAGACGCGTACGCTATGGAATATCCTGCGGAACCCGAGGGCGGCGGGACCGATAACGGATAAACAGCCGAATGTGTGTGATATGCGGTTTTGATGTATGAAAACAGTGCAGACACTCGCAAACGGGCGATGTTCTGCGAAAAAACGGACACAATATCTCAACTATATTATACCAATGAAGCTTTCCGTTTTCTCCCCGACGGCTATGAACAAAGTGTGACTTTTTTGTGTACACTGTGACCGTCACAAAAGGCTGAGCAGCCACACGCCGCCAAATACCGAGGTGGCGGCCGCCGCTCCGGCCAGAAAGGACAGAATTTTTTCGCGTAACCGTCGGCGTCGGCGGGCGGCAGGATATTCGGCACCGTTTTGCGCCACGATCCGCGTGGCCTCCCGCACCATATCGTTTTCCGAGGGGCGGCTGTCCTCCCCATCCACTCCCCGGCGGATCACGAAATAAGCTTCCTCGAAAATCTTGCTTCCCGTATCCTTCACGTAGATAATCTTTTTCTCACTCCCGCGCACTCTGGTTTCCTCCGTTGCTTTATTTCCCCATTAGTATGAACCGGGGAGTCGGGCGCTATGCGATGCCCTCCGAAAAAAAGAGCCGCGTTATAGCACAGGACAGAAAAACACAAAGAAGCATCACAAGAATCGCCACGGGAAAGGCGTGGCGGGTCTTGCGTACACCGCCGCCCGGTGTGATGGCCGTACCGGAAAAGTACACGGAGAGGATGTAGATCAAGGTGTCGGAGGAGCCCATCAGCACGGAGGCGCACAGGCAAACGAAACTGTCGGGGCCGTAGCGATCCAAAAGGGAAGCGTAAGCGGCGGTGGAGGCAGAGCCGGATACGGGACGGGTGAGGAGGAGGGGAATCAGCTCGGCGGGAATACCCAAAGCGGCGGCGGGACGGGCAAGCCATGTGCTCAGATAGGTGAGCGCCCCGCTGGCTTCCAGCATAGAGAGGGCCGTCATTAAAGCAACCATCACCGGCAGAAGCCGCACCGCGGCGGCAAGTCCGTTTTTCGCCCCGGTGACAAAGGCGGCGAAATAATCCTTTTTGCGGGACAGCATAGGGAGGGCGGCGAGCAGCACCACCAAGGGGATCACCCAAGCGGAGAGGGAATCAATTCTCACGGCGGTCCCTCCATGCCCACCCCGCCCCGCGACAAAGCAGAATCGCTGCTGTGCAGCACATGAAGGAGGTGATCCATACGGGCGGCAAAATAGCGTAAGGGGCGGAGGAGCCGCCGCTTCTCCGCAGAGCGATCAGCGTGGTGGGCAGCAGATCGAAGGAGGCGGTGGCCACCACGGCCAGGGTGATCATATCGTCCGTGGCTCGGTGCGGGGTGGGATTGCGCCGCTGCATCGCCTCCATGGCTGAGAGCGCCAGGGGGGTGGCCGCGTTGCCGATACCGAGAATATTGGCGCTGATGGCGGCGGTAATCTTTTCTCTCACGTCGGAATCTTCCCAGGAGGCAGGAAAGACTCTCCGTAAAATGGGGGAAAGGAGACGGCTCAGCCGCCCGATCCAGCCTGCCTCCTGCAGCACGTTCATGATGCCGCACCACAGGGCCATGGCCCCCGAGAGGGAGAACATCAATTCCATAGCCCGGCCGGCCCCATCCAATACACCGTTGGATAAGGCGGCGGGATCTCCGGCCACAACCGTAAACAAAACGGACACAAAACAGAGCACGAAAAAGCAAATTCCCAACATAATTCGTCACCTCCCGACAGAATCAAACAAGATGCGAGCACAGATAAAAACAAATTGTAAATTGTGATCGAATTACCATTTTTTTGCAATTTAATTGTTTACAGAACAGGAATTTTTTGGTATAATGGTAATGCAAACAAGAATTGACACGGATTTACATCAAATCCAGTTATAACCAATTATGGAGGGGAAAGAAATGAAATCTATCGGAATTGTGCGGAAAGTGGACGAGCTGGGCAGAATCGTTCTGCCGATCGAGACCAGACGTCAGCTGGGTCTGGAGGCAAAGGACGGCGTGGAGATCTTTGTGGACGAGGATAAGATCATCCTGAAAAAGTACGAGCCCTGCTGCCTGTTCTGCGGAGACGGAGACGACGTGGTCATCTTCCGCGACAAAAAGGTGTGCAAAAAGTGCCTGGCGGAGATGCAACAGAAGCTGTAATTCCAAGGCATTGTATGTCCGAGGGGAAAAGAATATGAAAAAAGGCTGTTGCAAAAGCAACAGCCTTGATTTTTTGCGTATTTATTTCGGATAAACGGAAATGTGGGAAACCCGTCCCGTGGGGATACGGATACCCAAAGCGCATTCGCAGCACTTGGCTTCCACCAATTCGCCGTTTACCATGACCCGGTAATCGTCCCGCGCCAGAGAGACGATCAGAGACGTTTCGGGTCGCTTCGACTGGCCGGCATCCACGCTCAGATCCACACACGCGCATCCCTCGCCGAAGGAGGAGGTGATCACGCATACGTCCGGCGGAGCGATTACGTTGCCGGGCACGAACAGGGTGTGGTACCACATGGACAGCGGGGCAGAGGCATCGCTGGAGCAGTGCCATCCGCCGCCCCGACCGGTTTCCAGAACGAAATGCTCGTAGCAGTTGTAGCTGGCGTCGGTCTCGGATTTCCAGGTGTCCAGGGCCGTGGTGGCGATCTTGAAAGCATCCGCCAGGTGGGCGCATCCCAGCATGCCGAGGAATGCAAACCACTGCTGTGTCACGCCTGCGGTGCCGTTGCGGAAGCCGTCCCGGCGGTAGTAGGGGGCAGAGCGGTCCACGTTGGAAATGCCCACATCCGTCCACATCCGGGCGGGATCCATCATAAAGCCGGCCAGAACGGTTTCCTGGCGGGGATTGCAGATGCCGCTGAGCAGGATTTCCGCGCCGTCGTATCCCATGTTGTAGTTGAGGAATCGGTCGGTGCGTAAAAATCCTTCCGGATTTCCGTTTTCGTCGTGGTTGATGCATCCGAAGTAGCCGCTGCGGCGGTCGTAGGCGTAGGCCTGCAGGGCGCTGCCCAGGGAGGCAATATCCGAATCGTATTCGCCCTCGTCCCCGCATCCCAGAATGACGGATGCGTGACGGAGGATCCGTGCGAAAACGATGGTATGGATGCTGATGTGGTTGGGACAGCAGCGGGTCTCCAGTCCCTTTTCCCGGATCGCCGCGCAGACGGGAATATCGTTGTTTTCATCCGTAGGCATATAGGCTGCCGGATTGAGGATGCCGGACTTCATCTGCCGCATGGCGGATGCAGGATGGCGGCCCATCAGAAAACGGTAATACTGTCTGAGACGGGGATAGAAGGAAGCAAGGAACGCCCGGTTGTGGGTCTTGTCCCACAAAGCCTTATAGGCGTACGCCACCGTCGGCGTGGGATCCCCTGCGTGAACGAAGGGGACTTTCTCTTCACCGTCGGCACTCAGGCAGCTGTTCAGTACTTCCATAGCCAGACAGGGAGAGGTGGGCACCAGTCCCAGGGCGATCAGACCCAGGGAATGAGTCGAGGGGACCGTGTCCCGCTTGGCACCGGTGAAACGGCGGGTATAGCCGTCTCTTCCCCGGATAGGATACAAAATGTTGGTCAAGGTAGCAGCCCGAAGGAGCTGCTGGCTGAGAGAATAGGCATCCGGGGGGAGCAATTGGGAGCGGATCTTGTCAAAGGCGTTGTCCGCATAAGCTTCGTGCTCTATTTCTGCCCAATGGGCGAAATGCTCACGCAGCCGCCCCTCCTCTCTCGTGCTGTGGCAGATAAGCGAATACATCCGCTTCGTTTCATAGGGGGCAAGGAACAACGGACGTACGTACAGATCCGTATAATGAGCGTTGTGATCCCCCTCCACGATTTCGTGGGGGATGTTTTTCGGGGCGCCGGTTTTCGCTTCCCAGTCACTGCCCAACAGCTCTCGCAGGGTGGCGTCGCCGCCGTCCCACAAAATGCCGTATTCGTGACTGTTTTCGTAGGAGAGGGTTAAGGTTCCGTCTTCCCGATGGAGCTGGGGAACAAAGGCCGGGTCCTCCCGCACGAAAGACACGGGTGCATCCGACAGGGTAATCACGTCCATGACGGCGCCGTCACCCTCAATGCAGCGGATCGTCAGGGGGGATACGGCATCCTCTGCGGGGGGGACGGGGAACGTGTAGGGGGTAAACGTGTCGCTGTCTACCGTCCATTCCGCTTCCACCACGCCGCTCAAAGCAAGGCGGGCACGGCCTTTGGCACGGATCGTCAGAAGCAGATCGCCCTTTCCCGGTCGGGAGAGGGTGTAGTCTGCCCGATCGCCGGGGGTCTTGCCGAATCGGCCGCCCAGCGCGTGGCCGCCCACCATTTCGTGTCCCACAATCTCCCCGACGCGCATGCCCTGAGGGGGCAGATCCTTCTCGGCGGCGGGATCCGCCAGCAGAAGCGCGTCGTATTCCACGCCGTCCACGGAGGTGTAGTTCCCGTCGCAGAACGGCTTTACCCAGGCGGCGTATTTGCCGTCCGTCAGAGGATACTGCATGGAAGCCAGATAGTGCAAGCCCAATTGCTGGGCCACACCGGTGTTGTTGTGAGCCTCCACCTCAATCATATAGGCGTCGTCGTTCAGGCGGATGTAGGAAATATCGCAGTACAGACGGTCCTTCCACTCCAACTCAAACCGATAGGTATACAGGGACAGATCCTCCATGGCAAGCCATGGGAAGTGAAAGGACTCCTCCCGTTCGGTGGGGAGATGAGCCTTGCCCTGATAGTAACGGGGAAAGACGGAGAGATGGAATCCGGCACCGCGGGCAGAATCGGCGGTGTGCACGATGCCGGCGATGTTGGAGGAGTAGGGTCCCCACTGTGGCAGGGAAACGTCCCGGGTGCGTGCCATCCCATCGAAATCTTCCCGGTTTTGGGTGATAAATTTATTGTCCATTATATACCCTCACAAATCGTTTTTGAGATTGGGTGTGAGAAAATGCGTGTATTGTCTTTAAAGAATGAAAACTCTTTGCCAGCATTCGCCTGCAGCTTGGAGACATCCGGGATTTCGCCTGGGCGAAACGGTGCCGCTTGCGGCAACGCGGATGGCTCGCGGACACAGCCGGCGAATGAAAACTTTTTGCCATTATAATATGCTGTGTCCATTATATCATATAAATTTCCATTTGCCTATACTAATTTTCGAATTCCCCAAATTTGCTTTACATCCGCCCCTGTCTGCGTTATAATATTTTTATCATTATCTTATGCGAGGAAGCCATGCGCGTTATTATTCACGATTACACCGACCCGTACTTCAATATGGCCGCAGAAGAATACCTGCTGGAAAACGAAACGCAGGACGTCTTTATGCTGTGGCGGAACGATAACGCCGTGGTCATCGGAAAGAATCAGAACGCCTGGGCCGAGGTAAACGTGCCGTTCACGGAAGAACAAGGCATCACCGTGGTCCGCCGCCTGAGCGGAGGCGGAGCCGTGTTCCACGATCTGGGCAACGTGAACTTCACCTATATCACCGCCCACGATCCCACCCGCGGCATCGATTTCCGCCCGTTTCTGGAGCCCATCCTGCGGGCATTGGCTTCGCTGGGCGTGGAGGCAGAGGCGGACGGGCGCAACGACGTCGTGGTGAGCGGTGCCAAGATCTCCGGCAATGCCCAGTGCGTGCATCGGATGCCCGGCGGCGGGGAGCGACTGCTCCATCATGGAACGATGCTGTTTTCCTCCGATCTGTCCCGGCTGACGTCGGCGCTGAAGGTGTCCCCCGAGAAGATCCGTGCCAAAGGCGTGGCCAGCGTGCGGCAGAGAGTCACCAATCTGACGGACGTGCCCGGCTTTCCCGAGGAGATGACCGTTGAGGCGTTTATGAATTATCTGGCCCGTGCCGCTGTCTCCGCGGAGGCAGAGCTGATCCCCCTCACGGAGGAGGAGACGGCCGGTATCCGTGCCCTGCGGGATAAGAAATACGCCACCTGGGAGTGGAATTTCGGCGCCTCCCTCCGTCATGAGACGGAGAAAACCTGCCGCTTCCCCTTCGGCACGCTCCACGCATCCTATACCGCCAAAGGCGGCGAGATCGAATCCCTTCGTCTTCTCGGCGATTATTTCGGCCAGCGGCCCGTGTCGGAATTGGAAAACGCCCTCATCGGCTCGCCCCTGCGGACGGATGCCATTACCGCCGCTCTGGCCACACTGCCCGCGCCCGTTGAGGAATACGTCCACGGCGCATCGGCGGAGGATATATCCCGCCTCATCCTACAATAAACAGAAAAGGAAACCGTTATGACCGAACTGCCTTACACCGCGATGGCACCCATTTATGATGAAATGAACCGGGAGTTGGACTATGCCCGCTGGGCGGATTTTGTGGAGGCGCAGTTTGCCCGTTTCGCGAAAGAGAAGCCGGAATTGGTTCTCGATCTGGCGGCCGGCACCGGCTCCATGACCGTCGAATTGGCCAAGAGGGGCTACGATATGACCGCGGTGGACAATTCCGCCGACATGCTGTCCATCGCCGCCACCCGATTGGCAGAGGCCGGGCAGTACGGCGTGCTCCTGCTGGAGCAGGATATGACGGAGTTTGAGTTGTACGGTACGGTGGACGCGGTGGTATGCTGCCTGGACAGCCTAAATCACCTCACCGAGGACGGAGAATTGAAAAAGTGCTTTGCCCTGGTCCATAACTACCTCAATCCCGACGGGTTGTTTTTGTTTGACGTAAATGCGCCCCACAAATTCCGCCACACCTACGGAACCAATGATTTCATTCTGGAAAACGAGGGCGCCGTCTGCTGTTGGCAGAATCAGTTTGACCCGGCCGGCGGCCTGTGTGATTTTATCCTTACTATTTTTGAAAAGCAGTCCGACGGTCGATACAGCCGCACCGATACGGTGCAGACGGAGCGGTGCTACAGCCGTGCCCATATTTGCCGCGCCCTGAAGCAGGCGGGGCTTGAGCTGCTGGGTATCTATGAGGATTACAACTTCACGCCGGCTACCCGAAACAGCGATCGGTGGTATATCGCCGCCCGCTGCCGGAAGGGATAAAACGGCCGCAAAAAATTTTTTTGAAAAAAATGAAAAAAGGTGTTGACAAACGAAAGGGGGCGTGGTATACTATAACACGTCGCGAGGGCAACCGCGACGCGGCGGTTCCAAAAGCCGCACTGAATGGGAGCATAGCTCAGTTGGGAGAGCATCTGCCTTACAAGCAGAGGGTCATAGGTTCGAGCCCTATTGTTCCCACCATTTGGCCCGGTAGTTCAGTTGGTTAGAACGCCGCCCTGTCACGGCGGAGGTCAGGGGTTCGAGTCCCCTTCGGGTCGCCAAGTAGCCTACGGTACGCACTAGAGGCTGCAGGATGCCTCTGTAGCTCAGTCGGTAGAGCAGGAGACTGAAAATCTCCGTGTCGTTGGTTCGATTCCGACCGGAGGCACCATATGCGGATTTAGCTCATTTGGTAGAGCGCCACCTTGCCAAGGTGGAGGTGGCGGGTTCGAGCCCCGTAATCCGCTCCATACTGTGGGTACGAAAAATTTCGTACCCACAACTTATATGGCGTCATAGCCAAGTGGTAAGGCACGGGTCTGCAAAACCCTTATCCCCCGGTTCAAATCCGGGTGACGCCTCCAAAACAAAAAGCACTTCGTAAGAAGTGCTTTTTGTTTTGGAACGATGTGTTCCGCTTGCGCGGAACGAGATATGCACTTCGTGCGTGATGTTTCCTTCGGAAGTGATGTGCGCTTCGCGCGTGAGGATGCGGAACACATCACATCACTTTGCGCCGAAAGCGCAATACATCACTATGGCGAAGCTATAACATCGCTTCGGCGTAGCCGATACATCACTATTTACGAACGGTCAAAATTATGCTATAATATAACCGAAAGCGAGGTGCTCTTATGGCTGAATCAAAATTGCGTGAACTTTCAATGGAGTTTTCCGTTGACATTATAAATCTTGTAAAATTCTTAAAATCAAATCACGAATCCGTAATTGCGAATCAGATCGGCAGAAGCGGCACTTCCATCGGCGCAAATATCCACGAGGCACAGTATGCACAAGGCAAAAAGGATTTTATATCTAAGTTTGAAATTGCGCTCAAAGAGGCGAGTGAAACAGGATATTGGCTTGAGCTTGCATACAGAACAAATTACATTGATGAAAAGCAATATAAAACTCTGTCCGATAAATGCGCCACGCTTCGCGTGATGCTCGTTTCTTCTTGCAGAACGGCAAAAGCAAATATTGATAACAAATGAGAAAGTTATATACAGCTTTTAAAGGATCACACAACACTTCCTTTCAACTTGTCAATCAAATAAATGGAGACAAGTTGTTTCTAACAAATTCATTTCAAGGTTTAGAAAAGGACATTTTATCTTTGCGCACCGACTATGACGCGATATATATGTTTGGGATAGATAAAAATTTGAAAAACAGTATTCGGATTGAAACTTGCGCCAATTACAACGGAGAATTAGTTAGTACTTTTTTTGATATACTGTCTTTGGAACAGGTGATAAAAGATTCAGGTATAACCTATACTGTATCTAACAAGCCAACAGCGTATTTGTGTAATGCTGCTTATTACCATATGCTGAAAAAGAATCGAAACACAGTATTTATTCACATACCGTCAATCAAGGGAATGAATAACGTATTGATGAATCAGCTTTTGAAGCTGTT